>JASFLG010000005.1:0-26849 GCA_050118205.1 Pseudomonadales bacterium | reverse complement strand
CTCCTGCACGGTTTCGGATTCGCCGGCGCGCTGACCGACATCGGCCTGCCGAAGGATGCCTTTGCCCTGTCGCTGGCACTGTTCAACATCGGTATCGAGATCGGCCAGCTGATGGTCATCTCCGTGGTGCTGACCATCGCCTGGGTAGCGCGGCAATTTCACACTCTGGAATCGAAGCTCTGGCAGCAGGCATTCACGGTCGTCATGGGCATCGCCGCGGCGTACTGGACCATCGATCGCACCTGGGCCGTGTTCTGAGCAGGCCTGGGAGCGAAAACACGGCTTCGTTACACTGCCCAGCAAACCTACGGGAGAACAACATGAACAACAGCAATCGGGCCAAGGTGCTTCTTGGCGTCCTGCTCGGCCTGACCTTCGGTGGCTGCGGCGAGCGCCAGGAGCAGGCCGCTGGACCCGCTCCGTCGGAGGTGCCGTACGAAGACGAGCTCCGCCTCGCGCTGGAGACCGCCCAGCCTGGTGACGTGATCGAGATTCCCGAAGGCGTGCACGCTTTCAGCCGGGGGCTCACCCTGAACACGGACGGCGTCACCCTGCGTGGCGCCGGCATGGACAAATCCATCCTGTCCTTCGCCGGACAGATCGCGGGCGCGGAGGGCCTCCTCGTGAACGCCAGCGATTTCACCATCGAGGACGTCGCGCTCGAAGACACGGCCGGCGATGCGCTGAAGATCAACGAGGGATCGAACATCATCATCCGTCGCGTGCGCACCGAGTGGACCGGTGGGCCCAATACGGAGAACGGTGCCTACGGCATCTACCCCGTGCAGACGGAGAACACGCTCATCGAAGGGTCCGTGGCGATCGGGGCGTCGGATGCGGGCATCTACGTCGGGCAATCGAGGAACGTCATAGTCCGCAACAGTCGTGCCGAATACAACGTCGCCGGGATCGAGATCGAGAATACGGTGGACGCCGATGTCCACGACAACATGGCCACGAACAACACCGGGGGAATCCTGGTCTTCAACATGCCTGACCTGCCCATGGAAGGTCACAGTACCCGCGTCTTCAACAATCTCATAGCCGAGAACAATACGGGCAATTTCGCCCCGCCGGGCGGCGCCGTCGCCGGCGTTCCAGCGGGCTCGGGGGTGGTGGTCAACTCCAACGACGAGGTCGAGATCTTCGACAACGAGATCCGCAACAACCAGACGGCCAACGTGCTGATCTCGAGCTTCTTCTCGGCTTCGTACAGCGATCGGGAAACGGCGCCGGCCTTCGATCCCTACCCGGAGACGATCTACATTTACGGCAACACGTTCGAGGGCGGCGGGACGGCGCCGGATCGCCCGGAGCTCGAGGCGCTGCGAGTGGCCATGTTCGGTGAGGACGGCGCCCTGCCCGACATCGTCTGGGACGGCATCAGCAATCCGGAAAAATCCGGGCCGGACTATGCCATCTGTGTCGAGAACGGCGACGCGGTCGTGCTCAATGTCGACGCGGGCAACGACAATGCCAACGTCACCATGGACATGGCCAGTCACACCTGCGAGCACGACAAGCTCCCCGGAGTCACCCTCGGCGGCGCCTGAGGCATGCAGAAACCCGGCATCATGCTGCTGATCCTGGTCCTGCTCGCAGCGGGCGGCTGCGGCAGTCGGGACGCGACGGTCCGTTTCTACGCCGCCGACCAGTACCCGAAAAGTCTCCTCGACTGGGGTGTGGTCCGCCTCGAGGGTGAGAAGCTCACGCTCGGCAACGGCGTGCAGCCGTACGACCTGAATACGCCGCTGTTCACCGACTACGCGCAGAAGCTGCGGGGGATCTACCTGCCCCCCGGCACCGCCGCCAGGTATCACGACCGGCAGAGCTTCGAGTTTCCGGTCGGCACGATCATCGTGAAGAACTTCTTCTATCCACGGGGGGCAGCCCCGGGCCTCGTGAAGACGAGCTACACGTGGTCCAACGGGCAGGCGGGTGTGGACCGGCGGGACGTCGAGGTGATCGAGACCCGGTTGCTCGTCCGGCAACCGGACGGGTGGGATGCCCTCCCCTACGTCTGGCACGGTGACGACGCAACGCTGACGCTCGCCGGAGCCGTCACCCGGCTTACCCTGGAGCACGAGGATGGCAGCCGGGAGGCGCTGCCGTACATCGTGCCGACCAGAAACGAGTGTGCCGCCTGTCACGCATCCGACCACACGTCCGGCGAGCTGCGCCCGATCGGTCCGAAGGCACGCCACCTCAACCGCGGCTACCTGGGGGGGCCGGGCAATCAGCTCGTCGACATGGCCGAAGCGGGCCGCCTCGAGGGTCTGCCGCCGCTCCCGGACGTCCCCGCGAACGCTGCATTCGGAGGTCCCGCACCGGTCGCCGAGCAGGCCCGCGCCTATCTCGACATCAACTGCGGGCACTGCCACAACCCGAGGGGCGCCGCAGACACGTCCGGTCTGTGGCTCGATGCCGGGACCACGTCCACCCGCGCGCTGGGCCTGTGCAAGCCCCCTATTGCTGCCGGTCAGGGCACCGGAGGGCGTGCCTACTCGATCGTGCCGGGTGACCCGGACGACTCCATCATCGTCTTCAGGATGAGTACCGACGACCCCGGCGCGCGCATGCCGGAGCTCGGCCGTTCTCTGATGCACCGCGAGGGTGTTGCGCTGATCCGGAGCTGGATAGAGCAGATTGGTGGGGAGTGCATCGAGCGCGGCGGCGCCTCGCTGACCGGGGACTGATGTCCCCTATTCCGGATCGTCCACCTCGGGATGAAACCGATACACGAACTTGCGGACCAGCAGGAAGTTGTTGATCACCGCGAGCACGTTGCCGACGACCATGGCGAGCAACGGCCTGTCCTGCACCGGACCGACCACCAGAAGCACCGCAAAGGAACCGAGGTTGATCGCGGCACCGATGGCCTGGATGAACAGGTAGCTGACGAAGCGGGAGTGACGGATCGAGGCACCGAAGGTCAGCTTGGCGTTCATGAAGTAGGTGGCCATGATCGCCACGAGCCAGGCCACCACCCGACAGCCGATCATCTCGGACCGGGTGGTCGCCACCTCCAGCCCGTAAACGAGGCCGCTCATCACACCCACGTCCAGAAGAAACCCTGCGAAACCCACAAGGAGGAAGCGGAGGAGCTGCAGGTGCAGGCGTGCGTCCGGATCGGTCGCTACTGATCGGGCTTTGCTGATACCGGCTCCTTAAGCTCTGGAAAGATCCGTTCCACCACCGGTTTCAGGGCATACTCGAAAACCGCCAACCCGGCGACGAGCAGGATGATACCCACCCCGCCCAGATGTTCCAGAACGAAAAAAGGCCACAGCAAAGCCTGGAACACATTCAGAAACGAGAAGAGGCTGAAACGAAGCACGTACTCGACAATCTGTCCCAGGGCAAAGCTCCCGACGCTGTCGCTGGTGATCACCTCGGTGACGAGCACATTCACCTCGAGGTAGAGAAACGTCACCACGTAGCCCAGGCCATAGAAACCACCACCACGGGAGCGCCACGCCTCGACGAACAGGCCGCGCAGCATCGGAACGACCCGCCGCGGCTGCTCCCCGAGCTCCCGAGCCAGGCGAACGTGTCGGCCGAAGCGTCCCTCGGTCTTCGAGCGCTTCTCAGGCCCTGCCGAGGGCTCGGTCTTGCGTGACCCGCGCGCCATCTTCCTCGATCTCTGACGCGGACCGCCGCTCGGACAGCGCCGCAACGATCTCACCATGACGGCGCCGGTCCAGGTGATGCTTGCTGTAGCACCACACGCTCACGGCCGCGAACCCGGCGACGATCGGGCCGTACACCAGGCCGAGCCAGATGATGGTATCCGCTGGCACGTCCGCCGCCGTCTGGATCGCTACGCCCCGTGGCCAGCTGATCAGGTCCAAGGCGATGCCCCCCACCACGTTGCCGATGCCGGTGGTGAATTTGCCCGAGAAGGACACCGACGCGAAAAAGATGCCTTCCTGACGCTTGCCCGTCTTGAGCTCGTGCTCGTCGACGATGTCGGCCACCATGGAGCCGAAGGTTACCAGCGCCTGCACCACGCCGACGCCCTGCACGAACTTGATGCATACGAGGGTGATGAGCAGCGCATCGGTCCCGTTCTCCGGGAACCAGCCGAAGATGCGCAGCACCACCGGGACGATCTGGCACAGTGCCCACCAGGCGGTGCCGAACACGATCGACGGCTTCTTGTCGAAGATCTGATTCAGCCGCCGTGCAACGAGCGTTCCGAGCATCACGCCGATCGGATAGGCGGTGAAGAACAGGGTGTTGCCGGCCGGCGACAGCTCCCAGAAGTAGGTATTCATGTGCAGATTCAGGGCGCTGTCGACACCGACCATCATGAAGACGATGAGCACGCCCGAGAACAACCAGGCGAAAGAGCGGTTGCTGAGTGCCTCGCCGATTTCACGAAACATGCGCGTGGACATGCCCGCCAGGTTCAGCTTCTCTGGAGGCCCCTTCGGCTGCGGAAGATACGGGATCTGAGAACGGGTGCCGAACGCCGACACCAGAATCGATGTCGCCATGCACACGGCAATCGCAACCGCGAACGGCGCGTAAGCGCCGACACGGAACTGGCCGCGCGGCAGGTCAGGTGTGCTGTAGAAGAAAAGGGTGAAGCCGACCACATAGGCGGCCAGCTGCCCGAAGGTGGAGAAGAACTGACGGAACGCCACCACCGTGGTCCGCTCCTCGAAGTCATTGGTGAGCTCCGCGCCGAGCGCGATGTGTGGCACGTGGTAGACCGTCATGGCTGCGCGCGTGAGCACCGCGAAGGTCAGCAGCCACAGGAAGAGCCCGAACTGTCCAAGCCCGTCAGGCGGGCTGAAGAGGAGCACGAACGAGACGCCCAGCGGCAGCGCCGCAAGGAACATGAACGGATGACGCCGACCGAGCTTGGATCGCCAGTTGTCGGACAGCGAGCCGGCCATCGGGTCGGTGATGGCGTCGAATACCAGCGCAATTCCGACGGCAAGTCCGGCCAGGGTGCCGGGCAGTGCCAATACCTGGTTGTAGTAGAAGAATACGAAGACACCGAAGGCCCCGTTCTTTAGACCTTCCCCGGCCTGGCCGAAGCCGTAGGTGAGCTTGGTGAGGAAGCTGAGCGGCGGACGAGATGTCGCGCTCATGCGGATGATTCTCTCATCGATTTACCGCGTGTTGGTTTCCCGGCCACCGTCTTTCCAGGCGCTATCCCGCCAGACACATCCTGCCACGTCGCATTGTTTCCCCGCGCCGCCCCGGCGGCTCCCCGGAAAGAAAGCAGGCCCTGATCATCGATCCTCGAGTTGAGCGGGTCAAGGTATGATGGCAGCAGGCAGGAACTCGAGGAACCCGCATGTGGGATGCGCCGCTGATTGCACCGGACCAGGCCGTGGACGCCGCCTGGATCGACTACAACGGTCACCTCAACATGGCCTACTACAACGTGCTCTTCGATCGGGGCGTCGATCACGTCTACGACCTGATCGGTATCGGCGAGCAGTACGTCCACGAGCAGCAGGGCTCCTGCTTCACGATGGAGGTTCACGTCAACTACCTGAGCGAGGTCACGCTGGGCGACCCCGTCTCTGTGTCGTTTCAGCTCATCGACTTCGACGCCAAACGCCTGCATTTCTTTCAGGAAATGACAAATCGGACCACGGGAGAAACGGCCGCCACGAGCGAGCAGCTCGCGCTGCACGTGGACATGGCGAGCCGGCGCAGCGCTCCCTTTCCGGAACCTGCACTCGAGCAGATTGCCGCGCTGCACGCGGCGCATCAGAACCTGCCGCGGCCGGAGTTACTCGGCCGCGTGATCTCTATCAAGCGCCGCTGAGGGCTCAGTAACCCTCGAGCTCGCCATATCGGTTGCGGTGATAATTCACATCACCGAAGGTCTGTTCCGTGGTGGCGGCCCGCTTGATGAAGAAGCCGATGTCGAACTCGTCGGTCATGCCGATACCGCCGTGCATCTGAATGCCTTCCCGGGAGACCGTATGGAACGTCTCTCCTACCTTGGCCTTGGCCAGGCTCGCCAGCTTCGCTATCTCGTCGGCCTCCCGGCCCTCGTCCAGCGCGGTGAGCGCCTCCAGCACGCAGGACTTGGACAATTCGAGCTCGCAGAACATGTCCGCCGCGCGATGCTTGAGTGCCTGGAAGGAGCCGATGGGCACGCCGAACTGCTCACGCTCTTTGAGGTAGGCGACGGTGCGTTCGAAGCACTCCTCGGCGCTGCCCAGCATCTCCGCGGCGATGCCGATGCGCGCGATGTCGAGCGTCCGGTCCAGCACGTCGGCGCCTTTACCGACCTCGCCGAGCACGCCCTCGGCGGGCGCATTCGTGAACTTGATGTTTGCCGCGTTGCGGGAGTCGACCATCATGGTGCGCGTAACGTCCACGCCTTTCGCCTTGGCATCCACGATGAACAGGGTGATGCCGTCGCGATCACCCGGCTTGCCCGACGTGCGCGCCACGACGATGAGCTTGTCTGCCACGTGGCCATCCAGCACGAACGTCTTCTCGCCGGAGATCTGCCAGCTGCCACCGGACTCCTTCGCGCTCGCAGCAATCCCGTAGGGGTCGTGCCGGTGGGACTCTTCGAGTGCCAGCGCCAGCAGCAATTCCCCGGAGGCGATCTTCGGCAGGAGGGCAGCCTTCTGCTCATCACTGCCGCCGATGTCGATGGCGGTGCCACCGACCCACACCGTGGCGAACAGCGGGCTCGCTGACAGCGTGCGGCCCGTTTCCTCGGTGACCACCCCCAGGCCTTTGTAGCCGAATGCCAGCCCCCCGTGCTCCTCCGGGAAGGGTATGCCCGCCCAGCCGAGCTCCACCATGGCCTTCCACGTATCCCGGTCGAAACCGTCGGGGCTGTTGGCATCGCGAAGCTTGCGCAGCTGTTCAATGGGTGCGCTGTTGGTGCAGAAGTCCTTGGCGCTGTCTTTGAGCATGTTCTGCTCTTCGTTCAGAATCATCGGCATGTTGGTGCTTCCCCAGTACCCGTAAACAAACCCACCTATTTTAAGGCCTTCGAATGGACGCCTTCAAACCCACGAACGGCGGGCAACCGGCCGGCCCGCCCACCGCAGAATTACGTTCGGTTTACAGATGATACATGCGCGCCGCTGTGAGCGTCCCCCGACTTTTCTAGACTTCTGCTGATCCCGGGACGACGTCCCGGGCCACGACCGCAGGGCACGGCGGTCGAAGCCAGCCACAGGGAGTGGAATGAAAGTACTGGTTGCCATCGCGTTTACGCTTGCGCTCGTCTGGGCTGCGCCGCGGGCATCTGCGGCGGTGGATGCGACGGACGAACCGGCAATCACCCGAGTGGCGGATACCGAGCCCCTGCCGCCACGCTCGGCCGCGGAGGATGCTTCCGGGCCGAATGTGCTGGATCTCTCTCTGTTCGGCATCGTCGCCCTGGGGGTGGCCGGGCTGTTCTGGATACGGCGACACACCTCGGAACTCTGAGTGCGGCGGAGCCCCGCCGGTGCCGATCCGGGGTACAGTACCGCCCCATGTCGCTGACCCTGCTGGAATCCCGGCTCAATCGCACCCTGCCCGACGCGCGGATCGAGCCGGTAACGCTGCCAGGTTGTGCCGGGATCACCCTGGGCCTCATCAACGCAGACTACCAGACCGGTCCGTTGGACCCGGACATCATGGCAGCGGTGATCCGCTCACCCGCCTACTGGGCGTTCTGCTGGGGGAGCGGCCTTGCGCTGGCCCGCTTCCTTCTCACCGAGCCGCGTTGGGTCAATGAGAAGACCATCGTGGATCTGGGCGCCGGTTCCGGCGTGGTCGCCATTGCCGCTGCGCTGGCCGGCGCCCGGCGCGTGATCGCCTGCGACACCGATGCCGACGCCCTGCTCGCCACCGCCGCCAACGCGGCATTGAATGGTGTGGCCGTCGAGCTCAGCGACACGCTACCGCCCCGCTGCGATGTGCTGCTGATGGCGGATGTGCTGTACGACCGGCAGAACCTGCCGCTTCTGAACACCGCGCAGGCGTGCGCGGTGGAGGTGCTCGTGGCCGACTCCCGGGTGACCACCCTGCCCGACCCCTCCTATCGGGAGATCGCCAGAATCAAGGCGCTCACGCTGCCCAACCTGGGCGAGTTCGACGAGTTCGGCACCGCGCACGTGTTTCACTGGCAACGGCGTCAGCCCGAGCGAAGCTCCAGCATCGCCTCCGCGTCGTAGAACCTGTGGCGCAAAGCCCGATCCGTGGCGGTGCGCGGATCGGCAAGCCATGCGCTCACGGCGTCACTGTCCGGAAATGCCACCAGCAGCAGATGATTCCAGGGCCGGCTCCCTTCCAGCACCGAGACCGGGGTGGACCAGACGAGCTGCCCCCCGAACTCCGCAGCCGTTGCCGTCAGCGGCGCCAGCGCCTGGCCATCCGCGTCGTCCGTCGCGTGCAGCAGCCACACCAACAGGGTTTCGTCCTGGGCGATGGGGCCGGGTGATTCCGGCGTACCGAGGAGCATCGGCGCGCTGCGCGATGTCAACGCCCGGTAGGCGCTGCTCGTCATCATCTGTACCACCGAGGCGCCGGTCGAGAACTCAAGGATCGCCATGTCGCCGAACTCGTCGCGACTTCGCCCGGCGTGCAGGGCGGCAAGCCCACCACGCCACAGGAGCTGCCCCTCCTCCTCGCGCAGCAGAGGAGCGAAGGCCTGGAAGTAGGCGGCCGGGTCGGCATCGTCCAGCAACTGGACCAGGTAGTAAGGCTCTGTACGGCGATCCTCGTCGAACGCCAGGGAAACCATCGCCGGGCCCACCCACCATGCCAGCACCGCGAACCCGACCACCAGCACAGACACGAACACCAGAAACGTAACGAGGGAACGACTCACAGGAAATCAGGCATTTCCGACAGCAGAGAAGCACATGGTAGCGTATTAGACGCTGCGTCTGCTGATACGGTAATCTCGCCAGCTCCTCAACCCTGAACCGCCCGAAGCGTATGACCGAACCCATCCGGCATCGCGTCGACGTAGGTGGCGTCGGCCTGAATCTCTATGAGATTGGTGCCGACAGCTCACCCTCGGACAGCCCCCCTGTGGTCATGCTGCATGGTATGCGGGACGTCTCCCTGAGCCTCTTACCCGTCGCCGTCGGGCTGGCCGGGAAGTACCCCGTCTACCTGCTCGACCTGCGCGGGCACGGCGAGAGCGACCAGCCCGGCGGCTACAGCATGGCCCAGATGGTTCACGATCTGCGCGAAGTGCTCGATCGGGCCGTGCCCGACCCGGCGGTGCTGTTCGGCCACAGTCTGGGTGGTCACGTGGTCTGCCGATGCGCGGCGCTCTATCCCGACCTCGTCCGGGCGGCGATCGTGGTCGAGGGGCTGGGCCCCCCGGCGGGCCGCCGGCCCGAGGACCCGGACGAGGCACTGCTGCTCGAAGGCGAGCGGCTGCGGCAGATGATGGGCCTGCAGGCAGGACAGCGGCCCTTACCGAGCCTCGCCTTCGCGGCCGAACGGCTCCTCGCCAACAATCCGCGTCTGGATCCCGAACGCGCGCTCACACTCGCCCGCCACGGCACGACGACCAATGCGGCGGGGGAGCTGGTCTGGGCGTTCGATCCACGCGTCCAGTCCGTCTTCGTCGGCGCAGACTCGGAATCGAGTGAACGTTACTGGGCCGGCGTGCGCTGCCCGACGCTGATCGTCGCCGGTGCTCTGTCGGCAGAATACTGGCGCCGGGCGGTCCCTGCCGACTCGGCATGGACGGGAGAGTTCCAGCCGGGCGAGCTCGAGGCCCGGGTGGCCACCTTTCGCAATGCGGAGTTGACGGTCATGGCCGGCTCCGGACACATGGTGCACTTCGACGAGCCGGATGCGCTCACGAAGGCAACTCTGGATTTCCTGAGGAGGAGACTATGAGCGAGCTCATTGCCAGCGACCAGACACGGTTCGACTTCGAAGAGATCGTGGCGGGACTGAACCGCTACCTGCGCCTGCGCACGACGCCCATCGGCATGAAGCTGTTCGAACGGGTCGCCGACATGGAGGCGATACCGAAGATCCGGCGGCCCAGCGCGATCCACACCACCGATCAGATCGTCGGGATGGCGGCGCGCAACGGCTGGACCGTGGGGATCACGGCCGACGATCTGGTGGGCGCCCAATGCAGCACGGTGATCGGCCTGCATCCACGGAACGACGAGTGGCTCTCGGGCAAGCGCATGCGCGGGGTCTGGTACCAGGAGCCCGAGGACGCGCGGGCACATCAGGAAGCAATGGACGTGGTCCCGCACGGACGCTTCGAGGCCATGGCGGTAAGCCCGCTGGCCAGCAATCGGCTCAATCCGCCGGACATCTGCCTGATCTACGCGACGCCCGCGCAGATGATCCTGTTCATCAACGGCCTGCAGTGGACGGGTTACCAGAAGCTCGAGTGGGGTTGCGTCGGCGAGTCGTCCTGCGCCGACTCCTGGGGCCGGGCGCTCGCCACCGGGGAGCCGAGCCTGTCGATTCCCTGCTTTGCGGAGCGCCGCTACGGCGGGGTGATGGAGGACGAACTGCTCATGGCGCTGCCCCCGGGCTACCTGACCAAGGTGATCGACGGACTGGCACGACTTTCCGCGAACGGCCTGCGCTACCCGATTCCTCCCTACGGCGTGAACAACGACGTGCGCGCCGGGATGGGCGTGAGCTACGACAGCTGACCGCCCGGCACTCTGCCGGGCGCGTCCGGCGCTCAGCGACCGGACGCGGCGGCGGGCGTTTCGCCCGCCAGGTCCGAGAGCGCATCGAACTCTCTGATGATCCGCTGGCCGTCCGGGTGGGCCAGAATCATCGGCTTGAGCGCCTCGTACTGGTTGCGGGCCGCGATCGCGGGCTGATCCACGGTCGCCCAGCGAACCAGGCCCTCCCAGAATCGGTCGATCAGCGAGGCGCCGCGGATGGTACCGCCATCCACGGTTCGCAGCGTCGCCTCCGCCAGCTCGCCCAGATAGAGCCGCAGAGACTCCACGTGGATGCGCTCGTCTTCCCGGATCCGACCGACGATCTCCGCCGCTTCCTCGGCCTCGGCGCGGCGGTCGGTGAATAGCTCCGGGTTGCGCAGGATCTCCTGGGTGGATGCGAAGCCGATCTCTGCTCGGAACTCGATGAGCAGCAGGTTCATCAGGAAGCTGATCATCCCTTCGTACTCGGGAGCAAGCTCCGGCATGAGGCGCTGACCGGCCTCCGGTCGGGCGATGTTCTCCGGTGGCTCGACGTCCGGGTAGGCATCCGGGCCGAAGGCGAGATCCCGGGCCACGAACCACATCACGTCGTGACCGCCGATACCCTTGTCCGGCTCGCCCCCTTCATCGATGCCGTGCATCACCAGCAGTCCCTTGTTCAGGTGCCCGAGCGCGGTCTCGGAGATGTCCTCGACCACGAGATTCTGAAGGTCCGGAAACTCCATCTCCGCCAGGATCCGCCCGCGGGCCTCGATCTTTCCCGTGATCGTGAGCGAGTTCCAGAACGGCTGGCCGATCCCCGAGCGCAACAGCAGCGTCTGCTGTGCGACGTTCGGCATGCGCGCGCCCGTGAGCAGCGACGCGTCCGCCGCAAACAGGTCGCCGCCGCGCTCCCTGAGCGCCTTGGTCCAGGCATCCATCGCCTTGCGCCGACCACGGGAACGGGGCGGCAGGTAGCGTCCTGCAGCATCAAAGCCGCCGTGCATGCGCACCCCGCCGCGAACGTGCGGCTTGACGTGCTCGTAGTCGTCGTAGAGCTCCGCCTCGCTGAACCTGAGCTGGATCATCTCGTTACCCCATCATTCCCAACATCTTTGTTCAAGCTTACCGCAGAAACGGCGCTCCGACCGCATTGCGGTCGGACCACCGCATTGCGGTAGGACCAAGATATGGAGGGTGGGCGGATCCCATCAACAGGCCCCCTGGGCGCCGAGATCGCCCAGTCGACGGCAGGTCATGGCGAACATGGAGAAGTCCTGCTGTGCCGCGTGCTGGGCGTTGCCGATCACCCGCCGCCACTCGGCAACGAACGCTTCCCTGTCGGCCAGCCAGCGATCCATATCGCCGCCCGCATCCGCCAGCACGCTGACCGCGAGTCGGCCCTGCTGGGTCATGACGTCGTCGAGCAGCGCATCGCGCTCCATGGCCTGCCAGTGACTGCCCGGCGACAGCTGAGCCAGCTGATCGGACAGCCAGTCCGTCTGCAGGCGCTCCGAGAGGCGCACGAAAACCTCGGCCACCTTCACCGCGTCCTCTCCGGTGGCATCCGAGGCATCGATGATGGATAGTGCATCGGCAAGTCTGGATGCCTTCGCCGTCTGCTTGGCCAACCGTTCCTCTACGCCGGCCTCGGTCAGCTCGCCAACGGCCACCAGCCAGTCCTCCCGGTTGCTCCGGCTCATGAGCATCTCGCGCTGCTCGATGAGCAGCGCAATCCGGTCCCGGCACCCGGCCACGAACTCCTGCACGCTATCCATCGTCCGGTGGTGCCGGAGAATCCATCGTGTTGCCCGACGCCCGAGCCGCATCAGATCGAGCAGCATGTCCAGACGTATCTGCTCCGGGACCGTCTGTGCCTCGATAGCATCGAACCAGTCGCGGACACCGTAGCCTTCCACGAAACAGTAGTACGCGCGGACCATGGCCTCCATCGATCCGCCGACGAACTCCAGGAGGTGCACCACGAAGGTGATACCCATGTGATCCACCAGGCTGTTGGCGACCTGGCTCGCGATGATCTCCCGCTTCAACGGGTGCTCGAGAATGACCGCCTCGTGACGATCGCGCAGGATCTGCGGAAACGCACCGAGGATCTCCCGCCGGATCAGCGGATCCTGATCGATGCCGGTGTCCACCAGGGTCTTCTTGATGTGGATCTTGGCATAGGCCAGAAGCACGGCCAGCTCCGGGCGGGTCAGGGACTGACCGGGACGTTCCGTCAGCTCCTCGTCCGAGGGCAGGAACTCCAGGGTCCGGTCCAGGCCCGCATTCGACTCCATGAAGGAGATGAAGCGACGATACTCCGACTGCCGCGTGGCCGCGTGCATGCAGGCGAGGCTCAGCGTCCGCGTCTGGCGGAGGTTGTTGGTCAGCACCAGCTCCGCCACCTCGTCGGTCATCTCCACCAGCAGCGCATTGCGCTGCTTCGGAGTCATGTCGCCGGCGGCCACCAGGGCGTTCAGCGCCACCTTGATGTTCACCTCGTGGTCCGAGCAGTCCACGCCCGCCGCATTGTCGATGAAATCGGTGTTCACCGACCCGCCGGCCAGAGCGAACTGAACACGCGCGCGCTGGGTCATGCCCAGATTGCCGCCCTCACCGAATACCCTCGCGTGAAGCTCAGTCGCCAGGATTCGCAGATGATCGTTGGCGCGGTCGCCCACGTCCGCGTCCGATTCCGTTGTCGCTTTCACATAGGTGCCGATACCGCCGTTGAAGATCAGATCCACCGGCGACCTGAGCAGCTCGTGAATCAGATCGTCCGGGGCGAGCTGATCGACATCAATCTGGAAGCGCTCACGAACCTCCGGGCTCAGCTTGATCGACTTCGCCTTGCGTGGGAACACACCGCCGCCGGCCGACAGCACACCCGGATCGTAATCCGCCCAGCTGGACCCCGGACCGTTGAACAGCCGCTGACGCTCGACAAAGCTCGTCGACGGGTCCGGATCCGGATCGAGAAAGATGTGCAGGTGGTTGAAAGCCGCCACCAGCCGGATCGACCGGGACAGCAGCATGCCGTTGCCGAACACGTCGCCCCCCATGTCACCGATTCCGAGCACGGTGACGGGGTCGGACTGCACGTCCGTGTTCAGCTCCCGAAAGTGACGCTGTACCGAGATCCACGCACCGCGCGCCGTGATACCCATCTTCTTGTGGTCGTAGCCGTGCGAGCCGCCGGACGCAAAACCGTCGCCCAGCCAGAACCCGTATCGCTCGGAAACCGCATTCGCCTCGTCGGAGAACGTCGCGGTGCCCTTGTCCGCAGCCACCACCAGATACGTGTCGTCGCCGTCATAACGCTTCACGCCCGGCGGCGGCACCACGACGCCGTCGACCAGATTGTCGGTAACATCGAGCAGACCACCGATGAACTGCCGGTAGCAGACCACCACGTCTTCCCGGACGCCGCGGACATCCTTCAACACGAAGCCACCCTTGGCGCCAGTAGGGACGATCACGCCATTCTTGACGATCTGTGCCTTGACCAGGCCGAGCACCTCGGTGCGGTAGTCCTCGAGCCGGTCCGACCAGCGCAGACCACCGCGCGCGATAGCGCCGCCGCGCAGGTGAACGCCTTCGAAGTGAGGGGCGCAGACGAAGATCTCGTACTCGGGCAGTGGCCTCGGCATATCCGGAATCTCCCGGGGCGAGAGCTTGAGCGAGAGGTAGGGGCGCGGGCCCGCGTCGTCCGTGCGAAAGTAATTGGTCCGCTTGGTGGCACTGATGAGGTCCAGCACGCGACGCAGGATACGGTCCTCGTTCAGCAGCGCCACGTTCTCCAGCGCCGCAAGTATCTTCTGCTGCAGCTTGACCGCCGATGTCGACTCGGCCGCCGCCTGAAACCGGGCTTCGAAGCAGCGCAGCAGAAGTCGCGAGATGTCCGCGTGGGTCACCAGGGTGTCGCTGATGAAGGGCTGGCTGAAGCCGAAGCGGATCTGCTGCAGGTAACGCGCATAGCTTCGGAGCACGGTGACCTGACGCCAGCTCAATCCCGCGGCCAGCACCAGGCGGTTGAACCCGTCGTCTTCCGCCTGACCGGTCCAGACGCGCTCGAAAGCCTCGTTGAACCGGTCACCCACCTCCGTGATGTCGAGCTGCTCCCGACAGACGAGCAGAAAGTCGTGAATGGCCACGCTCGCGCCGGACGCCTTGGTGAGCCGGTGCGGCTGCTCTTCGATGACCTCGAGCCCCATGTTCTCGAGCTTCGAGATCAGGTCGGAAAGCGGCAGCAGGCCGCCGAGGTGAAACACCTTCAATCGCACCCGGTCTTCCCGGTCCTCGGGCAGGTGATAGAAGCGGGTGAAGAGCGGGTGCTCGGGCCGGAGCCGCTCGATACTCGCCACGTCGTCCGCCGCCGTGCGCGGGCTGTAGCCTTCCCGGTATCCCGCCGGAAATGCATCCGCATACTCCCGCTGATAACGGCGCCCCATGGTCTCGCCGAAGGCCTCGATGAACGCGTGCCCGAGCTCGGTGTTCCAGTCGCTGATCAGGTCCGTCACCCGCTGCTCGAGCACCGCCTGATCGAACTCGATCCGGGTGCCGGGTTTGATCCGCAGGGTGTACTGCAGCCGAAGCTGAATGGACTCGGAAAGATGAATGCCGTAGTCGAAGTCTTCCGCGTCGAACGTGTTCTTCAGGAGACCCTCGATCTTCAGTCGAGCGTGCGTGTTGAAGAGGTCGCGCGGCAGGTACACGATGCAGTTCACGAACAACCCGTAGCTGTCCACCCGGACGAAGATGCGGATCATCCGGCGCTCGTGGATATTGGTGACCGCGACCGTGGTTGCGAGCAACTCGTCCGTGGTGGTCTGAAAGAGCTCGTCCTTGGGATAGGTCGCAAGCACGTGTGCCAGCACCTTGCCGTCGAACCCGCCCGGGTCGAATTCCGACCGGCTCATTACCTCCACGACCTTCCGCCGGACCATTGGAATCGTCCAGGGGTCCTGACCGTAGACACGCGACGTGTAGAGACCGAGAAATCCGTACTCGCCGACAACGTTGCCGGCGTCGTCGAAGCGGCGCACACCCACGTAGTCCGGATAGGCGGGGCGGTGGACCCGCGACCGGGTCCCGCTCTTCGAGAATGCGAGCAGCTTCGGCTCGAGCAGGAACTCACGGGTGCGCTCGGGCTGCTCTGCCAGTCGGCGCTCGCTCGCGCGCCGTCGCAGCCTCACCATGCCGAGCGCGTCATCCACCTGACGGATCAGGTCTCCGGAGTACTCGAACTCCCGGAAGCCGAGAAACGTGAAGTTGTCACGAGCCAGCCACTCGAGAAAGGCGATGGATTCCTCATCCCGTCCCGGGCCGGCCGCAGCCTCCGCCGTTACTTCCTTGAGCTTCGCTCTCATGGCAGCGAAGTCACCCACCACCGCCTCGAGGTAGTCGATGGTCGTTCTGAGCTGTGTCTCGAGCTCCGACAGCTCGTCGTCGGCCAGACGGTCGACCTCCGCGTACAGGAGCAGCTCACGGTTCGTGTAATCGATGTCGCGATTGAGGTCGACGATGGCACCATCTTCGCCCCGATCCACGCCGAACACGACGTTGTTGAGGTAGTGCGTGCCCTGGCCGTTCTGCGCGAAGGCCATGAGCACGGAATCCACCACGAAGGGCATGTCTCGCGTCATCACCCACACGCAGGTATGGCGGGACTGCCAGCCGTCCCTCGCATGAACGGGATTGGCCACCTCGATCTGGATCGCTTCGGTGTTGCGCCGCGAAAAACGTTTCCAGGTGTCGATGACCAGCGAAGCGTCGTCTTCCGCGGAACGATGCTCCAGGTCGGAGGCGGCATTGCGCTCGAAGTTGAGACGGGCGAAACGGCTCACACGGCTTCGCTCCGGCTCCTCCAGACGCAACCCGATGTAGCGCTCGAGTCGAGTCAGATAGTCGTCGATGAGTTCTGCTTCACCCTGACTGATCATGAATCCAACATCCCGGTTCAGGTCTGTCGGGCCCTATTCTAGTGCAGTCAGGATCCCTTCACGGGTTCAGTGTCCCGCCCGGACTGTGCACCATGAGCCATTTCAGTATGTCCGAATGGCGCAGCAGGCCCACCACCGTGCCGTTTCTGAGCACCGGCACCGCCTGATCCTGCCACGCGGCGAGCACGCGTGACGCCTCGGTGGCCGTGACGCTTTCCTCGATGGCGCCGCTCTTCGAGAGCGGCCGCGCGATGTCTCCCACCGAGAGAGACGATCGCTTCTCCACCGGCAGGGTCAGCACGTCGTTCAGGGAAACGGTTCCGATACACTCGTCGCCACGCATCACGGGCCAGAGCAGCTGATTGCTCTTCAGCAGGCAGTCGTCGACAAACTCGGTAACGGGCTTCCCGGCGTCGACGCGCTCGAAGTGGGTGCGCATCAGGTCCAGCACCCTCAGCGGCGCGAGAAGCTTCTGGGCAAATGCCTGTGTGTAGCTCTGCGTCGCCAGATGACTGAGGAACCAGCCGATCAGGATCAGCCACAGGCCACCCAGGGAGCGCAGGGCCAGAAGCTCCCAGAGACCCAGACCCATGAGTATCCAGCCGAACCATTTCCCGCCCGTCGCCGCTGCGCGCGTGGCCCGCATCCGGTCACCGGTGAGCCGCCAGACGACGGCCCGCGCGACCCGACCACCGTCGAGCGGAAATCCGGGCACCATGTTGAAGACGGCGAGCATGAAGTTCACGATGCCGAGCCAGAGGCAGATGGTGACGAATGGGCTCACCACCTCCATGCCCTGCTCCGGGTCGTTCAGGATCTTGCTCATCTCGTCTTCCCCGAGCGTGGAGCCGACGATGAACATGCAGCCGAGCGCGATAGCCAGGCTCATGAGCGGCCCGGCAATGGCGATCAGGAACTCGGCGCCCGGCGTCTCCGCCTCGGTCTCGATCTCGGCCATGCCACCGAACAGAAACAGGGTGATCCTGGGCACCCGGATTCCGTAGCGCCGGGCGATGAAAGAGTGAGACAGCTCGTGCGCAAGCAGTGACGCGAAGAAAAGCAGACCGGCGGCGAGCGCCGTGGACCAGACCGTCGACGCCGGCCACTCCGGGTGCCAGGCCGGGAAGACCCCGCTGCCCAGGCTGTAGACGATCAGCGCGAAGATGAAGACGACGCTGAAGTCGAGCCGGATCTCGATCCCCAGCACGGAAAACAGCCGAACGCCGCTGCGGGTCGTGGGTTCAGCCAAAGTAGACGCCTCCATCCGTGTTTCTGAGCTTGTCCCGGGCGATCACCATACGATGCACCTCCGAGGGTCCCTCGCCGATCCGCTTGACCCGTAGCTCGCGGTACCAGCGCTCGAGCGGCATCTCCTTGGCCACCCCCATACCGCCGAACATCTGAATGGCACGATCCACCACGCGACCGGCGGTCTCCGTTCCGTAAAGTTTGCAGATGGACGCATCCACCTTGCCCGACAGCCCCTGATCCACTTTGGACGCCGCATCGTACACCAGCATCCGGGCGGCTCTGAGCTCCACCTCGGAATCCGCGATCATCCACTGCATCGCCTGCTTGTCCGACAGCATGCCGTCCCGGGTCGGCCGCTGCTTCACCCAGCCGCAGGCCATGTCCAGCGCCTCCTGGGCGATACCGATACAGCCGGCCGCATAGGGAATGCGGGCGTCCACGAGCCACGTCTGGGCGACGCCGAAGCCCCTGCCGACCTCACCGAGCACGTTCTCCTCGGGGACCTCGCAATCCTCGAGCACGATCTCGTAGGGCGAAAGCGCCCGGATCACCCCGATCTCGTTGAACGAAATCCCCGGGAAGCCCGGCTCGACGATGAACGCCGTGATGCCCGGTGGCTTCCCGGCATCGGCGTCGCTCGTGCGCGCGAAGATGATGCCGAAATCGGCGCCGGCGGCGCCCGTGATCCACATCTTGCGTCCGTTCAGGAGCCACCGGTCGCCCTTCTTCGTCGCCCGGGTGGAGATGTTGTTGCGCGGATCCGAGCCGCCGGTCGGCTCGGTGATCGCCACGAACGCCCGTTTCCTGCCATCCACGCAGGGGATGCCGTACTTCTCGATCTGAGCCGACGTGCCGCCCCAGATGATGTTCGGCGGGCCGCCGCCGAACGCGCCGAGGGCCGGAGCATACGCCCCGAGGCGGCACTTCGCCGACTCCTCGGCAATGACCACCCGGGCCATGGCGCTCACCGGATTGCCCCCGAACTCCTCCGGTACCGTCAGCCGGGTGAGGCCCATGCGTTCTGCCAGCCCTTTGAGGTACGCCCGGTCCTCGGCCGAGCACCCCGTGGCATCGTGGGGCAGCTTGTCCTCGATGGGCTTCACCTCCTCACGCATGAAGCGACGGATCTGCTCCCTCAGCAGTACCAGTTCCTCGGGCAGCTGAAAACCGTAGTGGTTCGCCCCGCCGGCATCGTTTGGCGCGCTCACACTCAGGCCTCCACCGGTTTCTTGCGGGGCATGATGGAGATTTCCATGGCCTCGAAGCTCTCCATGTCCACGTCGATCAGATAGGGACCCGGGCGCTCGAGACCGGTTTCGAGCGCCCGCTCGAAGGATTCCACGGTCTGCACCCGCTCTCCCGGCACACCCATGCTCTCCGCCATCTTGGCGAAGTTCATCTTGCCGAGGTCGGTCTCGTTGATGCGGCCGAAACGGGTGTCCTGCAGCCAGCGCAGCACCCCGTAGCCGCCATCGTTGAACACGCAGACCACGAGCGGCACGCCGTACTGCGCTGCCGTGGCGAGCTCCGTGGCGTGGAACATGAAGCCGCCATCGCCGTTGATCAGGATTGCCGGGCGGCCGCTGCCGATGACGGCGCCCAGCGCGAACGGCAGTCCGGGCCCGATCGCTCCGGAGGAGGGGTTGATGGACGTGCGCGGCTCGTAGATGGGGAACAGCTGGTTGCCGAAGTTGTAGGCGGCGATGGTAGAGTCCCGGCACCAGAGACCATCCCGGGGCAGCTTCTCGCGCATGATGTCCATGATCCGGGCGTAATCCGGTCCCAGCCGTTTGCGCATGGCCGCGCGCACGCCGTCGCGGGCCTCCCAGACCACCTGATTGAACTGGGCATCGTTTCCCGAGACGTCCTCGAGCCCGGCGAGCAGAGCTTCGAGCGTGGCACCCGCGTCCGCGGCAATGCCGAGGTCGGCGTGATGGGTGCGTCCGATCACGGTGGGATCGATGTCGATGTGGATGAGCGATCCCGGCGGTGTGAACCGAGCGCCGCCACCATCCACGCCCACGGCGAACTTCGTGCCGATAGCCAGAGTCAGATCCGCATCCGCGACAGCCTGAAAGATCCCGGCGCTGGTGTAGAAGTTGCCGACGCAGAGCGCGTGGTCTTCCGGCAGGGCCCCGCGACCATCGACGGTGGTGATCACCGGCGCATCCAGCCGTTCGGCCAGCGCCCTGAGCGCCTCACCGGCTTCCGCCGCGATGACGCCACCCCCGGCAACGATGACCCGGCGGCTCGACCCGGCGATCTTGGAGAGGGCCTGCTCCACCAGAGCGCCCGGCGGCGCCATCGCCTCCTCCGGCAGCGGCGGAAATTCCCCCTCCGGTGTCTCGGCGTACTGCAGATCGATGGGAATCTCCAGCGCTCCCGGCGCCCGGCGCCCGCTGTGCATGTCGGCCACCACGCGTGCAAACGCGGGGCCGATCTCGGACACGTGTCGAGGGCTCTCCACCCGACGCGTCACCGTGCGCAGCATGGGCACCTGCTTCTCCGCCTCGTGCACGTAAGCGAGCCCCTTGCCGTAGAACCCGGTCTCCGCCTGGCCGGTGATCACCAGCACCGGAGACGACGCGAACTGGGCCTCGTACAGACCGGTGACCGTGTTGGTCGTGCCCGGCCCCGTGCTTGCGATCATCACGCCCATCTTGCCCGTGGCCCGGGCGTAGCCATCCGCAGCGTGGGTACCCGCCTGCTCATGACGGACATCGACAATGGCCGTGCGGCCAAGCCGGTTGATGGCGTCGAGCATGGGCATGTTGTGGATGCTGACGATGGCGAATACGTGCTCCACCCCGTAGGCGGCAAGACCTTGTGCAACCAGATCGGCTCCCGTCGTGCTCATGCGCGTGCTTCCAGCCCGACCAGATCGATGTGGTACAGGTCGGCCACGTTGTCGCAGAGGATGGCTCTGGTCTGCTCGTCCGTCAGCTGTCGGGTCTGTTCGGCGAGCATCTCCTGAGACCAGGGCCAGGTGGAGTCGCTGTGCGGAAAGTCGTTCGCCCACATGAGCCGGTGCCAGTTCATGTCGTTGGCGCATTTGAACGCCACCCAGTCGTCCTGAAACGTGGTGTAGATGTTCTCGGCGAAGTACTCGGAGGGGAGTCGGGAGAGGTTCACGCCCGGCGCCAGCCAGTTGCGGTGGCGCTTGTACGCATGATCCATCCGGTACATGTAGTGGGGTACCCAGCCGGCGTCCGCTTCCACGCACACCACCTTCAGCTCCGGGTAGCGCTCGAACACACCGCCGAAGATCAGGGTGCCCATGATGTCCTGATTGCCCCGGATGATGGAAAGAAAGCTGTTGATTCGCGGCCCGCGGACCGGCGCGTCGTTGCGCGTCGTGAGGATGTGAAACGACAGCGGCAGCTCGAGCTCGATGGCCGCTTCCCAGACCGGATTGTAAATCTCGCTGTCGTAGTCGGCTTCTGCCGGGTTCCCCGGCATCATCACGCCCTTGAGTCCCAGCGTCCGGATGGCGTGCAGATCCTCGACACCTTCCGCCGGCGTGCGCATGGCCGTCTGGCCGCAGCCCAGCAGCCGTCTCGGGTGCTTCTCGCAGTACTCGGCGATCCACCGGTTGTAGGCATCGAAGCAGGCCTTCTTGTAATCGAAGTCCTTGTGGTTGCAGAGCATCATGCCCACGGTAGGGTAGATGATCTCCGCCGCCACGCCGTCTCTGTCCTGCTCGGCGAGCCGCGCATCCGGGTCCCATCCGCCGCGGTGCAGCGCCTCGAAACGCACCCCGTCGGTGGTGATCTCCTCCGGTGGTTTGCCGGCCGCCGCCACGAGCCCGAGCGCGATGGGCGCGCTCATCCCATCGATGACGAACAGATCGCCCCGCTCCCCACCGTCGACGATTCTCGGCGCCCTGTCCTTCCAGGCCGCATCGATGTGCGCCAGATAGGTGTCCGGATGCTCCGTGATGTGCGAGTCCGCCGAAATGATCGGATAAGCCGCCATGCTCTCTTCCCCCTGATCGATGCGCGCAACCGTTCGACTATCCCTTGCCGCCCCCGGCCAAGTCAAA
The DNA here is from genome assembly GCA_050118205.1 of Pseudomonadales bacterium. Classification (GTDB taxonomy): domain Bacteria; phylum Pseudomonadota; class Gammaproteobacteria; order Pseudomonadales; family Azotimanducaceae; genus SZUA-309. Next base: position 4,980 of record JASFLG010000005.1, on the reverse strand, counting down.
CGGTGCGCGCGGATCGCTATCTGCATAGCGCCAATCGTTACAAGCGGACCGTGGCACCGCGGCGCCGACCTCTGTTAGCGTTGCCCACCGTCGCACCAGACAGACGCGAGGACACATGATCGAGGAAGGCAAAGCCGCGCCGCTCTTCACGCTCAAGGACGCCGAGGGCAGGAAGGTGGCGCTCAAGGACCTGCGCGGCAAGAATGTGATCGTCTACTTCTATCCCAAGGACGACACGCCCGGCTGCACCAAGGAAGCCTGCGGCTTCCGGGACCTGCACAAGCAGATCGAGCGGACCGATACCGTGGTGCTCGGCATCTCGCCGGACGACGCCGCCAGTCACGGCAAGTTCGCCACGAAATACAGCTTGCCGTTCACGCTCCTCTCCGATCCGGACAAGAAGGTGATGGAGAAGTACGGAGCCTGGGGCGAGAAGATGATGTACGGCAAGAAGACCACCGGGGTGATCCGCTCCACGGTGTGGATCGGGCCGGACGGCAAGGTGGTCAGGCACTGGCGGAGAGTCCCGAAGGCCGCAGATCATCCGGCCAAGGTCCTGGAAGCCCTGACCGCCGGGGGATGAGCGAAGCGCGGCAGCCGCGCGACCCGGCATTCGAGTCGCACACACGCAGCATCCTGAAGGGCGTCACCTGGCGATTCGTGGCGACGCTCACCACCGTCGTCATCGCCTGGTCGATCACCGGGGAGATCGCTGCCGCCCTGCAGATCGGCTTCATCGAGGTGTTCGCGAAGGTCGCCATCTACTATGCCCACGAGCGCGCCTGGGCTCGGGTCCGTATCTGACGCCATTTGGTGAGTTCATGCGGTTTGTGCCAGACTTTCCCTGTCCATATTCGGGGAAGACAGGGGAACCGTCATGAAATTCGGCATCTTTTACGAGCACCAGCTGCCCAGGGACTGGAAAGCGTCCAGCGAGCACGATCTGCTCAAGCAGTCGCTCGACCAGATCGAGCTCGCCGACGGGCTCGGCTTCGACTACGCCTGGGAGGTGGAGCATCACTTCCTGGAGGAGTACTCCCATTCCTCCGCGCCTGAGGTGTTCCTCGCGGCGGCCAGCCAGCGCACCAAGAACATCCGCCTCGGCCACGGCATCATCCAGCTCACCACCAACCACCCGGCACGTGTGGCCGAGAAAGTCGCCACGCTGGATCTGATCTCGGACGGTCGGGTCGAGCTCGGTCTCGGCGAGGGCGCATCGGTCACCGAGCTGCACCCGTTCAACCTCAAGTTCCGCGATAAGCGCGACGTCTGGGAGGACGCCGTGCGCTGCGTGCTCCCGATGTTCTACAACCACGGCTGGGAGTATGACGGTGAGTACTTCAAGTTTCCGCTGCGCGCCGTGATTCCCAAGCCCTACCAGAAGCCACACCCGCCGCTCTGGGTCGCCTGCAGCCAGCTCGAAACCATCAAGTACTCGGCGCACCGCGGCATGGGCGCCCTGTGCTTCAAGTTCGTTGACCTTGCCGCAGCCCGGGCCTGGGTGCACGCCTACTACAACACCTATCTCAACCAGCTGGAGAAGCTCACCGACTACCAGACCAATCCCAACATCGCCGTGGTCGCCGGGTTCATGTGCGCGGAGACGGACGAGGAGGCCTGGCAGAAGGCGGATGGCTGGACGTTCTTCCAGTTCGCGCTGCAGCTCTACGGCAAGGAAGGTCCGTTCGAGCCTGGCACGGTCAACTTCTGGGAGCGCTACCAGGAGTGGAAACAGACGCCGGAAGGCCAGCGGCGCAGCGGCAGCGAGCTGATCGGCTCACCCGACACGATCCGGGAACGCTTGAAGGAGCTCGAGGACGCAAACGTGGACCAGGTGATCCTGCTCAATCAGGCCGGCAAGAATACGCACCAGGACATCTGCGCGAGCCTCGAGCTGTTCGCGAAGGAGGTGATGCCCGAGTTCCACGAGCGCCACAAAGAGCAGGAAGCCTGGAAAGCTGCCGTTCTCAACCGCGAGATCGTCCTCGAGGACATCGATACCGAACCTTTCAACGTCACCCGCGGCCGCGGGCCGACGCTGCCGTCCACGAAAGCGGCGCGCAACATGGTTTCGGGCGCGGTGGGCCGACCCAATGCGGTCAGCGAAGGCTGACCGCGAACCCGTTCAGGAGCGCGACATGGCGGATTTCGAGTATCTCGGTATCAACCACCTGGCCCTGGTCTGCAAGGACATGGACCGGACCATCGACTTCTACAGCAACGTGCTCGGCATGCCGCTCACCAAGACCATCGATCTACCCGGCGGCCGGGGCAAGCACTACTTCTTCGACTGCGGCGGAGGCGACCAGCTCGCCTTCTTCTGGTTCCCCAACGGACCGGACAGCGTCGATGCGAAGGAGCTCAGACGCATCAGCGCCATCCCGGGCACGATGAACCACGTGGCGTTCAACGTCGCGCCGGAAAAGATCGAAGAGTATCGGGAGAAGCTCGTCGCGCTGGGTATCGAGTGCACCGAGGTGGTCAATCACGACGACAGCGAGCGACAGGTGAGCGACGATGTCTCGCCGAGCACGTTTGTCCGCTCGATCTACTTCCACGATCCGGACGGCATGCAGCTCGAGTTCGCCGCCTGGGCACGCCCGCTCACGAGCGAAGACGTGCACGAAAGGTACCGCATGGCCGCTAACGGTGCGGCGGAGCGGGCGGACGCCGAGGGCAACGGCACCGAACGCACGCACTAGGCCGCCGTACGATCAGATACAGGTAGCTGTACGTACGGCGGCCGTCGGAAACGGGGACGTACCGGGACAGACCGGGTCCGCAATGCGGGCAGAACGCCTCAGCGTCCGTTCGCAGCCCGCCAGATCTTCTCCGGTGTCAGTGGCATGTCGACGTGGGTCACGCCCCGCACCGCCAGCGCGTCGAGCACGGCGGCGACCATGGCGGGCGGCGCGCCGCAGGCGCCCCCTTCCCCGATCCCCTTCACGCCGAGCTCGTTGTTCGGATCGAGGACCTCATGGAAGCTCACGTCCACGTCCGGCATCTGGCTCGCCACCGGCATGGCATAGTCCAGAAACGAGCCGGTGAGCAGCTGGCCGGCATCGTCGTAGATGACCTCCTCGAGCATCGCCTGACCGAGCCCCTGCACGACGCCGCCGTGCACCTGCCCGGCGGCGAGCAGCGGGTTGATGACCCGCCCGCAGTCGTCCACGGCCGTGTACCGCAGCACCTCGATGTGACCGGTCGCCGGGTCCACCTCCACCTCGGCCACGTGGCAGCCATTCGGAAACGTGTAGCCTGCACCCCGATCGTAGCGGTGCGTATCGGTGAGCCCGGCACCGCCGAACTGCGCCGTGGCGGCGGCTCTCGCCACTTCCGAGAGCGTGACTTCCGCGGAACCGTCCGCCAGACGGTAGACGGCCGCCTCGAAGACGACCCGGGACATCCGGGTCTGCATGAGCTCCGCCGCTACCCGCCGTCCCTGCTCGATCACCGCTTCGCCAGCCCGTTTGACCGCGATGCCGCCCATCTGCGACGAGCGCGAGCCGCCCGTACCGCCGCCGAACTTCACGTAGGCGGTGTCTCCCTGAATGAAGTTGATCCGCTCGAAGGGAAGACCGAAGGTGTCGGCCAGGATCTGCGCGAAGGCAGTCTCGTGACCCTGACCGTGCGAGTACGTTCCCACGATCACGTCCGCGCTGCCATCCGGGTTGATGCTGACGGTCGCCTCCTCCTGGGGACCCCCACCGGATGATTCGACGTAGTAGCCGATGCCGATGCCGCGCAGCCGCCCCAGTGCTGCTGATGCCGCCCTTCTTTCCTCGAAGTCCGACCAGCGGCTCCGTTCGAGCGCCATGTCCATGGTGCGGGCGAACGCACCGGAAGCGATGCTGACCCCGGAATGATTGGTGTAGGGCAGATCCTCGGGCGCAATGAAATTCCGCCGGCGGATCTCGTCCCGCGACAAGCCGAGCACCCGGGCGGCCGTGTCCATCAGCCGTTCCATGACGTAGCAGGCCTCCGGACGACCCGCACCCCGGTAGGCGGCAACCGGCATGGTGTTCGTGTACAGGCAGCGAACAGAGTGATACAGCGCCGGCACCCGGTACACGGTGCCCGTGATCCGACCACCGGCCATGGTGGGCACGAAGGGACCGACCGCCGAGCAATAGGCACCGAGGTTCGCCAGGGTGCAGATCCTGAGTCCGAGCACACGCCCCGACTCGTCGAGGGCCAGCTCCGCCTCCGTCAGGTTGTCACGGCCATGCGAGTCGGACAGAAACATCTCCGAGCGTTCGCCGCGCCACTTCACCGGCACACCGAGCGCGCGGGCCGCGAACAGACACAGGGCGGCCTCGGGATGCACCTCGCCGCGAATGCCGAACCCGCCGCCGGTATCACCGGAGATCACCCGGACGGTCTCGAACGGCACGTCGAAGATGCTCTTCGCGAGTACCCCCTGCTGGGCAAACGCCCCCTGACTGGGGTTGTGCAACGTGAACGACCCGTCGCTGAACTCGCCGACGCAGGCGCGCGGCTCCAGCGGGCTCGGCGCCACGCGGTTGTTGACGAGCCGGACGGCGACCACGTGCGCCGCCTGTGCCGCTGCGGCGTTCCAGCCGGTCTCGTCGCCGTTCTCGTAGTGAATGGCGAGGTTCGAGCCGTGTGCCGGGTGCAGCACGGTTGCATCCGGGCTCTCAGCCTCCTCGAGCGACACCACCGCAGGCAGGTCGTCGATCTCGACGATCACCTGCTCGGCCGCATCCCGCGCCTGCTGACGAGTTTCCGCCACCACCGCGGCGACCGGCTCGCCGACGAAGCGCACGCACTCTTCCGCGAGGATCGGGCGCTTGGGGATGAAGCACGGATTGCCGGCGCGATCGGTCAGCACCGCGCGACAGGGCATGCCGCCCAACGTATCGAGGTCTGCGGCGGTATAGACGGCATGCACGCCGGGATGGGCCCGGGCCGCGCTCACGTCCACCTCGCGCAGGACGCCGTGCGCGTAGGGTGAGCGAA
>JASFLG010000004.1:0-27055 GCA_050118205.1 Pseudomonadales bacterium | reverse complement strand
TCCCCTGATCGAGCACCAGGATCCGGTCCGCGTGCATCACCGAGGACAAGCGGTGCGCGATGATGAGCGTGGTCTGGCGGCCCTTGCGCCGCGCCAGCGCGTCCAGGATCTGCCGTTCGGTACCGGTGTCCACCGCGGACAGCGAGTCGTCGAGGACCAGTACGGGGGGGTCCTTGAGCAGCGCGCGGGCCAGCGCCAGACGCTGGCGCTGGCCGCCGGAAAGGGTGACGCCCCGCTCGCCGACCATGGCCTCGAAACCATCCGGGAATCCTTCGATGGACGAGTGAACAGCGGCATCCTGACAGGCCTCGATGATCTCCGTCTCCGGAGCGTTCGGTCGCCCCACCATCAGGTTCGCGCGGATGCTGCGTGAGTAGAGGAACGGATCCTGCAGCACGACGCCGATCTGGCTGCGCAGCCACTGGCGATTCAGCGTGGTGATCTCCGCGCCGTCGAGCAGGACCCGGCCCGCCTGATAGGGATACATCCGAAGCAGAACCCGGATCAGGCTCGATTTACCCGAACCCGGCGGCCCGACGAGCGCCAGGGTCTCACCGGGTGTGACGGTGACGGTCAGATCCTCCAGGACGGGCCTGTCCCGCTCGTAGCCGAAGGTCAGTCCCTCGACGACGATCTCGCCCCGGGCACGTCCCGAGACGGGCGCGAGCTCGCGGCTCTCCTCCGGCTCGTCGAGAACCTCGTTGATCCGACCCATGGAAACCACGGCCTTGCCCGTGTCGGTGAGCACGCGGCCCAGCTGACGGATGGGCCAGATCACCATGGAGACATAGGTGGTGAAGGCGAACAGCTCGCCCACGGTGAGCGTCCCCGCCATGACGAACCAGGCGCCGGAGATCAGCACGATGCCGAGCTGCCCCATGGCGAAGAAGTCGCTGATGCCCCAGTAAAATCCCATCAGCCGGATGAGGCGGTAGTTGTGGTCGCGGAAACCGGCGTTTCTGACGCCGAACTTTTCTATCTCATAGGCCTGTCGCGCGAAGGCGCGCACGACGCGGATTCCGGTCAGGTTCTCCTGAAGGGTGGCGGTCATCGCCGCTTCCGCCTCATCGGTGATCAGGAAGACCTCCTTCACCTTGGTGAAGAAGACGTAGGCCCCGATCACCAGAAACGGCATCAGACAGATCGACAACCACGCGAGCTCCGGCTTCAGGTAGAAGAGAAACGGCATCACACACAGGAGCAGCATGATCGCCCGGCCGATCTCCACCACGTCGCTGGACAGAAAGACCCTGAGCGTCTCCATGTCGGAGCTCGCCCGCTGTACCAGATCGCCCGTGTCTGCGGCGTCGTAGAAGGCGGCTCGAAGATGGTGCATGCGCTGGTACAGGGATTCGCGCAGGTTGCGCACGATGGTCTCCGATGCGGTGGCAGCCAGACGTCCCCGGAAGAACAGGAACAGCCCCGCGAGGGCGGTGACCAGCACCGCCAGCACGGCGGACAGGATCAGGTAGTCCAGGTAAGGACGTTCCCCGTCAAGGGCGCCGGCGAGGTGCAGCAGATCGGGCTGCGCATAGCTGAAGTCGCGCTCGATGACCACGTCGATGGCGTACTTGCCGATGAGCGGCGCGCCGAACATGAACGCGTTCATCAGTGCCATGGAGATCACGGCGCCGACATAGCGATGCCGCTGGCCCCGGGTGACCCGCCAAAGATTCAAGGATTTTTCGTTGCTCATCGTTACGGTCCGGAAATGGATTGACGTTCAGGATGCGGCCCGGTTGGCGGGCGGCCCTCGAGCGTCCGAATCGGACAGTCTGCGATGAGTTCGAGGCCCCGCCCTGCGACGGCGATTCCTCGAGAAGGCGCTGGAAAATCAGCTCAAGGAGTCGCCACCGGTGCCGGCATTGCCACCACGGTATGCATCAATGCCGGTCATACCCGGCTGAGGCCGGGCGCAGGCGATTGTTCCGTGGATGGCAAGTCGTCGGCGCGTGATGTGTGTCCCTGCGTACAACATGTCTTGTACCTCTCTCCTGGCGCCGACGGTGGCGTTGCTTCGAACAGCGGCCGGGGGACGGCCGCAAAAAAGTTCGCGGATCATATACCCAATCAGGACTGGGGTTCAACGAACTTGTAGATGAACTTGGACGTCTTGCCCCGGATGCTCGGATCGAAAACGCTGATGTCGAGCGGATCGTCGGAGTTCTCGAGCAGCGTGGAGCCGTCGACGAAGGTGAAACCGTGGGCCTCGATGTCCTTTCTGGCGAAGGCCGGATCGATGCGGTGCAGATCCTGGGCAGCCGTCGACCCGCTGCCCGCCACCGCCTCGTGATCGACGATGGCCAGCACGCCGCCGGGCTTCAGCACGCGATGCACCACGGCGAAGAACGCATCCGGGTCCAGATCCCAGCCGTCGGTCTTGTAGTAGAGGTCGTGATAGGTCATCACCATCAGCACAAGGTCGACGGAGTCGTCCGGCAGGTCGATGGCCTCCAGCTCCCGATCGTAGCGCACCACGTGCGGCAGCCGGTTACCTGCCAGCCGTTCGGTGACCGCGTCGCCGACGAAGTCGAGATAAGCCTTGTTGTTGTGCATGTAGACGGTCCCGTCAGGACCCATCGCACGACTCAGGATCTCGCTGTAGTAGCCGCCACCGGCGAAGAGATCGAGGGCAACGCCGCCTACCGGCACGCCGACGAAGTGCAGCACCGCGGCGGGCTGGCTGTGGACGTCGCGCTCGCGATCCGCGGCGGGACGATCGGGTGAGGCCACCGCATCGGTGACCGGATCCGCCAGCGTCTGCCCGCTCGTCAGCGCGGCTGCCCATACCAGCGTCATCAGCATGCTCTTTTGCAGAGACTTGAAACCAGGCACTATCATCCGCTTCCCCTTGTGCTGCGTCCCGACCCGCTCGGATGTTGCGACAAGCGGTGGCAGGGATCAACCAGTCGGATGGTGAGCGGCGAGGACAAGTGAAGACGGATATCGAGAAGCGGGAAACCGCGGTGCCACCCGGTGAGCGGGTCGAACGGGCGCGTCGGCTGCTCGAGATTCTCGAGCTCGAGCGCATCGAGGACAACCTGTATCGGGGGCTCAACGAGCACCGCGGGAACTTCCGGCTGTTCGGGGGCCAGGTGCTCGCGCAATCGCTCAGGGCGGCGACCGAGACGGTGCCGACCGAGCGACGGGCACACTCGGTGCACGGCTACTTCATGCGCGCCGGCAACGCGGCGCTTCCCGTACTTTACGAGGTCGACCGGATTCGAGACGGGCGCTCGTTCACCACCCGTCGGGTGGTCGCTATCCAGGAAGGCAAGGCCATCTTCAGCATGAGCGTGTCGTTTCAGATCGAGGAGACGGGATTCGAGCATGCGGCATCCATGCCGAACGTGCCGCCGCCGGACGAGCTCCAGGACGATATGAAGGTGGTCAGCCGGCTCGGAGACGCGGAGCCGGGCTTGAGCCCGATGGCGGGCAGACCAAGGCCTTTCGAGACCCGCTCCGTCTTCGAGCTCGGCTCCGATGCCTGGCGACAGAACCGCTTCTGGAACCCGGTGTGGATCCGCTTTGCCGCCGACGTGCCGGATGACGACGATGCGCTCTCCCGCTGCCTGCTCGCCTACGCGTCCGACATGGGGCTCGTCTCCACCGGCGTGCTCCCGCATGCCGACACCGTGCCGCGTGAGCGGGTTCAGATGGCGAGCCTCGACCACGCGCTGTGGATTCACCGCCCGGTCCGGCTCGACCAGTGGCTGCTGCTGCACAAGCACACCAGCACGGCGGACGGCGCCAGAGGCCTGGTGCACGCGGCGTTCTACGATATCCGCGGTGTGCTGCTCGCGTCCGTCTCGCAGGAGGGCCTGGTGCGCGAGTTTCTCCCGCCCGAAGACCGCTGAGGACCGGGAACTCAGTCCGCGAAGTACGCCACGTCGAGCACCTCGAAGCGCAGGCGCGCGCCACCCGTCAGCAGGGTCAGAGCGGCAGTCTCGTCCTGGGGGAGCGGTATGTGCGTCGCATCGAGGCGGAGCTGTCCCCAGGTCGGGTCGACGGCCATCCATGCGCCGGCCACGTGGATCTCGTTCCAGGCGTGGTAGGCGAACGCGGGCGGCGGACCGTCGGCGTAGGCGAGCCCGAACACGGTTCTGGCCGGGAGTCCGAGGCTGCGCGCCAGCGTTGTCAGGAGATCGGCAAACTCGGTGCAGTCTCCGCGCGGGTCGTCGAGCAGGCTCAGCACGTCGCGAGATGGCGCCCCCGGCTCGTAGCGGAGATAGCCGTGCACGAACTCGGTGAGCGCGGCTACCACATCCTGAGGGTCGTCCGCGTTACGCGCCGCGACCTCCGCCAGCGCGGCGATGCGCGGGTGGCGCGCCGGTATCTGCACGGTCTCGGCGAGGTCCGGAGGGCTGGACGGGCCGTGGGATGCGCTGCCGCCGTTGAGGACCAGGCGCCAGGTGCCCGCTTGTTCCCTAGCGGCCGGAAAGAGCGCGCCGGGATTGCCGTTGCCGTGGATCGCGAGGACGAGTCGTGCGATGCGCGTGTGGTCCGGAAGTCGGCGATCCGCGGGAATGTAGTAGCTGGCGGCCTGCAGGGTGCTGCGCGGCGCGAGCGCGTCCGCCCGCGTCGTCCGGTGCAGGTCGAAAAGACCGGCGATGCGCATGTCGGTTGGAACGAAGCGGTCGTCGAGCTCGATACGCGTCGCCGCGTGCGGTGCGGCGTTTTCGATCACGTATCCCGGTGCGCCGGACGCCACCACGTCGAACGAGCGGCTGACCAGCTCCGTACGTTCGAAGTCCAGGGTCTCAACGGTTCGGGTAGCGCCTGCTGCAGGATGGTCGTTGGCGAGCCAGAGCTCGAACTCGAGATAGTCGGCGAGACGGTACTGCCAGGAGAGTGGCCACGTCGGCGCGCCGTCGTCGGGCAGGCGTCGGGCCCGATAGCCTTCGCCGTCCGCTTCGATGCGCACGCCGTGCGTGGACCCGCCCCTGGTTTCGAGGTGCTCCGCCGCCACGAGGGCGTGCGGTGGTGCCGCGGCAAAGGTCCGGCGGACGCGGGTGGAGACCGGCTCCTGTCCGTTCATGGCGAAGCGCTGCTCGCTCTCGAACACCCAGTTGCCGGAACCGTCCCGATGGTTGTGCGTGTGCCAGTAGCCGAGGTGCCGACCGTCGAGGGACAGGCTGTACCAGTGCTCTCCGAGCAGCGACCGGGCGAGGCGCGCCTCCGGCGATGATGGCTGCTCGAGCCACCAGATACCGGCTGCAAGCAGGGCGCAGAGCAGGCTCGCCGTGAGGATTCGTAGGAACAATGCGTTTCCGGTTTCAGAAGATTTTCACAGCCGTCGGCCCGCCGTGGGTCCACGCAGCGCGGCCGCAGATTATGGCACGTAAGCGTCCGGCGACGCTTTTCCGTTAGAATGGCCGGTCTTCACGAACGCATCGAAACATGACCACGACCACTGAGCGCCGGCCCGATCCGGAGACCATCACCGACTTCATCCGCCAGCGGATCCGACGCGATCTGGCGGACGGGGTGGTGACGGGCGGCGTGGTGACCCGTTTCCCTCCGGAACCGAACGGCTTCCTGCACATCGGCCACGCCAAGTCGATCTGCCTGAACTTCGGTGTCGCAGAGGAGTTCGGCGGTGTCACCTATCTGCGCTTCGACGATACCAATCCGCTCAAGGAGAGCGATGAGTACGTGGAAGCCATCAAGGAGGATGTGGCCTGGCTGGGCTTCGAATGGGACGACCATCTGACCTTCGCCTCGGATTACTTCGAGCAGCTCTATCAGTTCGCCGTGGAGCTCATCGGTAAGGACAAAGCCTTCGTCTGCTCGCTGAATGCGGAACAGATCCGGTCGACCCGCGGCACGCTGACCGAGCCCGGCACGGACAGTCCCTATCGGAACCGCAGCGTCGAGGAGAATCTGGACCTGTTCGCGCGCATGCGGGCGGGCGAGTTTTCCGACGGCGAGCACGTCCTGCGGGCGAAGATCGACATGGCCTCTCCGAACCTGAACATGCGGGACCCGGTGCTCTATCGGATCCGTCATGCGACACACCAGCGCACGGGCGATCAGTGGGTGATCTACCCGATGTACGACTTCACGCACTGCATCTGCGACGCGCTCGAGGGCATTACGCACTCGTTGTGCACGCTGGAGTTCCAGGACCACCGGCCGCTCTACGACTGGGTGCTCGACAACATCAACGTCAACTTTCACCCGCCCCAGATCGAGTTTTCGCGTCTCGGTCTCACCCACACCGTGATGAGCAAGCGTCTGTTGAACCAGATGGTCACGGAAGGGTACGTGGACGGCTGGTCGGACCCGCGCATGCCGACCATCGCCGGTCTGCGGCGCCGCGGCGTCACCCCGGGGGCCATCCGTGAGTTCTGCCGTCGCATCGGCGTCACCAAGCAGGACAATCTGGTGGAGGTGGAGCTCCTCGACTTCTGCGTGCGCCAGGACCTGGAAGGCAGCGCGCCACGCGGCATGGGGGTGCTCGAACCGCTCAGGGTGACGATCACCAACTACCCGTCTGGTGGTGAGATGCTGCAGGCGCCGTGGCATCCTCAGCAGCCGGACCTCGGAGAGCGGGAGCTCACCTTCAGCCGCGACCTGTGGATCGAGCGGGAGGACTTCAGCGAGAACCCGCCGAAGAAGTACAAGCGGCTGTGTCCTGGGGAGATGGTGCGCCTGCGCTACGCTTACATCATCCGCTGCGACAAGGTGGTCAAGGACGACCGGGGTAACGTGGTCGAGCTGCAGTGCAGCTACGTGCCCGAATCCAGGAGCGGCAGCGATACCAGCGGCCTGAAGCCGAAGGGCGTCATTCACTGGGTGGACGCGGCCACCGCGTTGCCCGTGCGGGTGCGTAGCTACGACCATCTCTTCCGGGACGTGGCGCCCGAGGTGGAGGATCTGGCGGCCGCTCTGAATCCGGACTCCCTGAGGGAACATCAGGGATATGTCGAGCCGGCGATAGCGACGGCGGCTACCGAACGGTTCCAGTTCGAGCGGCAGGGGTATTTCTGCCGCGACTCGGAAGATCCCGGGCTGTACCACCGCACGGTGACGCTCCGGGACAGCTACAAACCCTGACGGAGCGTGAGATGACGGGACAGACGGTCACGGTCATGGAGGTGAGTCCCCGAGACGGCCTGCAGAACGAGTCGGCGATGCTGTCCACGGAGGACAAGATCACTCTCGTGGAGCGCGCGCTCGCCGCGGGGGCCAGGCGCGTGGAGGTCACGAGCTTCGTGCATCCCAAGGTCGTGCCGCAGATGGCGGACGCGGAGGCCGTCTGTCTTGGCCTGCCGCAACGCGGTGACGTCACCTACACGGGGCTGGTGCTCAACCGCCGCGGCTACGAGCGGCTGCTGGCCACCGAGCGTCTGGATGAGGCCGGTATCGTGATTCCCGCCACGGACACCTTCGGGCTTCGCAATCAGGGCATGTCCGTCGCGGACGGGCTCGCCATGGCCACGGACATTCTGAACGATGCCCGGAATCGCTCCTTCCGCGCCCAGGTGACCATCGCGGTCGCTTTCGGTTGTCCGTTCGAGGGTGATGTGCCCGTCGAGCGGCTGGTGGAGCTGGCGCGGGCCCTGGCGGATGCCGGGCCGGTGGAGCTGGGGCTCGCCGACACGGTCGGCGTTGGCGTGCCCGCTCAGGTCACGGAGCTCTTCGGGCGGCTCGACGACGAGTTCGACGGCGAGCTGCCCCTGCGGGCGCACTTTCACGACACGCGCAACACGGGCATTGCCAACGCCGCCGCGGCGTTGGCCGCCGGGGTGGCCACGCTGGACGCGAGCATCGGCGGCATCGGCGGTTGTCCCTTCGCCCCGAACGCCAGTGGCAACATTGCCACGGAAGACCTGGTTTATCTGCTGAACCGGTCCGGGGTAACGCACGGTCTCGACCTCGAGACGCTCCTGGACGCTGCCGGCTGGCTGTCCGAGGCGCTCGGCAAGCCGCTGCCATCCAGCCTGCTACGCGCCGGTGACTTCGTGCCCCAGGACGGCCGTCCGTCCGCGTGAGCACGTCACTTCCGGACCGTGGCGACGTGCTGGCTGCGGCCGAGCGCATTGGCGGCCGGATCCTGGCCACGCCGGTCGTGCATCGGGACAGCTTCAGCCGCTCGCTCGGCTGCGACGTCTATTTCAAGTGCGAGAGCTTTCAGCGCACCGGCTCGTTCAAGTTCCGTGGGGCATCGAACGCGGTGGCGCAGCTTCCCGACGGGGCGAAGGGCCCCGGCGTCGCCACGCACTCTTCCGGCAATCACGGAGCGGCGCTGGCGCTGGCGGCGCGTCAGGCGGGCATGCCGGCGCACATCGTCGTACCCCGGGGTGCATCGCCGGTGAAGCGCGAAGCCATCGTGACCTACGGCGGGATCGTGGTGGACTGCGGCGAGACGCTCGAAGCGCGTGAAGCGGCGCTCGAGCAGGTGCGCGCGGAGACGGGTGCTGCATACGTGCCGCCCTATGATCATCCGCACGTGATCGCCGGCCAGGGCACGGCAGCCCTGGAGCTTGCCCGCGACGTTTCCGGGCTCGACGAGGTGTGGGTGCCGGTCGGTGGCGGGGGGCTTGCGAGTGGCACGCTGCTGGCGCTGGCGGACACCGGCATCCGGGTGGTGGGGGTCGAACCCGAGCTGGCAGACGATGCTTACTGGTCCCTCGAGAGGGGCCGCATCCAGCCGCAGCGACCACCGAAAACCATCGCGGACGGGCTACGCACCGCCCTGGGTGATCTGCCGTTTGCGATCTTCCGGCGCTACGGGATGACCATCCGCACCGTCAGCGAGGCGGCCATCCTGTCTGCTCAGCGCCTCGTCTGGCAACGGCTGAAGATCGTCATCGAGACGTCCAGCGCCGTGCCTCTGGCCGGGCTCCTCGAGGCCCTGGAGACGGACCGGTCCGCCTACGCCACGCGCCGGGTCGGGGTGATCGTTTCCGGCGGCAACGTCAGCTTCCCTGGCTCCTGAGGCTCCTGATCCTTTCGCGCCGAGTCCTGGCAGTCGGGAAGCGCCCGGGACGATGCGATCAACGCAGAGCGCCTGCGGCGTCACCAACGAGATAGGGCAGGCAGCCGGTGCGCTCGAGAACCTCGTTCAGCGCCTCGTTATCCGCCTGGCCGCGGAAGCGATCGCGCAAGGCGGTGAGCGAGCGAGCGTGATACTTCTGAGGCTTCTGCTCCCACTCGCCGCTGCGCAGCCTGACGCGGAACGCCTCATCGCCGGCGTCGATCGCGCGCGCGTTGGCATCGCTCCAGGGCAGAAACAGTCCGGCGACCTGGTCCGAGAGAAGCGGTTCCAGCGTTCTTGACAGTGATCCCCAGCCCTCGAACGCCCCCTGCTGAGCCGGCTCGTGCATCCGTTCGATCCATGCCACCACCTGTGGTCCGCGTCGATGCAGGATGTCGTTGGGGGTCGGGTCGCGATAGGCGTTGTAGATCTGGCCCCACAGGGCGAAATCGGCGAATGCGGGCCGGTCGCCGAACAGATAGGCCCGGTTGCCGAGATGCGCCTGAAGCAGGTCGACCGTGTCCTTGAACGATTCCTCGATCTGCCGGGCTGTCTGGGGCGACGAGCCGACGAACCACGCCCGGTTGACCATCCGTTCGCGGATCGTGGCAGCGGCCCGGTCGAGCGTCGCATCATCGGCGTCCGGCGCCATCAGCACCGCCAGCCGGCGCGAACAGGCAAGCTGATCGGCTTCCCGTGCCCAGCGGTAGTGGAACATCCACTTGTTGCCCCACTCGTCGGCAAACTCCTCGAGAAGGTAGGAGACAAATCGACACACGGAATCGCGTGGATGAATGGAGGGCTCCGGGTGGATTTCCTCCAACGCCTCGATGATGGGTGTCGAGTCCTGGATGCCGCGGCCGTCCGGAGTGACGAGGAGGGGAATGAGCGGCAGCTTGGCGTGCCGGGCAAAGAGCTCACCGGCCTGTGCCCGATTCAGCCACTGATGGGGCAGCGACTTGTAGCGGAGGTACGCCCGCACCTTGACCGAGTAGGGAGACTCCTCGGCACCGACCAGCTGATAGTGCGATTCGGCGGCTGCGACGTCCGGCATGATGTGATCCTAGTCCCCGTGGAGGGCTGATGTTGGCTACCCCTCGTTCCGGCTGTCAAATTGCGGCCCGCGGATCAGCGATCGAGCCTGGCGCGAAAGTGGCGGACAAGGTAGCGATCGGACCAGGTCGGACCGGAGAACTGCTCGATGAAGGCGCAGTGTCCACCGAAGTCCGTGGCGAGACGTTCGATGGCCCTGGGCAACGTCTCGAAGCCCGCCGCGGGAATGACCGGGTCGTCTTCCGCGTACAGCACCGAGGCGCGGGTACCCGCCAGCGCATCGCCGGTGAGTGTGTAGGACCGGAAGTAGGCGTCCGCATCCGGGAACTCGGTGTGCTCGCGCACGAACCATTCGGTCAGCGCGCCCACCGTCGCGAGGCGTCCTGCAGGCGCGAAGTCGTAGCGATCGGGAAAAGCCTTCTCCTTCCGACTCAGGGCGCGGCGCCACTTCAACGTGAAAAACCAGCGATAGGCGGCCAGGCCAGAGTCGATCCGCGCCACCGTGGCCGCGGGATCGAGGGCCGGACAGACGGCGAGTGTCTCGATCCCGAGGTCGCGGGCGATGCGCAAGGCGAAGTTGCCGCCGAGGGAGTAGCCGGCGAGCCCGGTGGGAGCGTGCAGGTGGTCGTTAACGAGACGATGCACGGCGCTCGTCACCTCGACGATTCGGGCGGAGTGAAACAGGTCGCTGTTGAGGTGCGCCGTGTCGCCGTGATCGGGCAGATTCAGGCGAACCACGCTGAAGCCGGCCTGCCAGAGTTCGGCGGCGGCGGACAGCACGTACGTGGAGCCTGCATGCCCGAGCCAGCCGTGCAGCAGGATGACCGCCGGCGCCGGTTCGGGCTGCGAGGCGATCCAGGCCTCCAGGCGCACACCGTGATCGACGCTGATCTCCTCGCGACGTGATGCGGCCAGGAGACGGGCCGCGCGGGCGCGTACCCAGCGACCCCGTCCGCGGCTGCCGAGAATCGTCTGCGCGTGAGGAGAGCGCAGCAGTCGTGCGGGAACGAACGGGTAGTGCGGGGGCATCACGCCGGGGTCAGGGCAACAGCGCACCGCCATCCACGTCCACGGTCGTGCCGGTGACGAAGTCGTTCTCGATCACGAACAGGATGCCCTTCGCCACTTCCTCGGGGAGTCCGGCCCGTTTGATCACGTTGCCGGCCGTGGCCTTGCGCAGAAACTCCTCTCTGGCGTCCCCTTCACCCGGAAACATGGGTGTGTCGATCAGCCCGGGCGAGACGACGTTGATGCGCCGCGGCGCGATCTCGGGTGCCACCGCGCGGACGAAACCCTCGACCGCGTTGCCCACCGTGGAGATGGCCGACATCCCGGGATTGCACTTCCTCGCCGGCGAACCGCTGACGAGCGTGATACAGCCTTCCGGCGACAGGTGCTCGCCGACCAGCCGGACGGTGTTGACGTAGCCCCAGAGCTTGCGGAAGGAGCCGGTAAAGCCGTCCAGGTCCATCTGCAGGAAGGGCCCCGTGGCGCGCTCGCCTCCGGTTGCCGCGTTTACCAGGATGTCGATCGGCGCATGCGCCGCGAACACTCCCGCCATTGCCTCACGATCGAGCACGTCGAGGGACGCGAAGGTGGCCTCGGGCACGGCCTTCTGAGCCGTCTCTATGTTTTCCGGGCTGCGCCCGTAACCGGAAACCTGGGCGCCTGCATCGACGAGCAGTCGGACCGTGGCCAGGCCGATGCCGGACGTGCCACCGAGTACCAGCGCCTTTTTGCCGTGAATTTCCATCGAATCTCTCTCCCGAATTGGTCTATGGATGGTCCTGCCGAACCGGAGCGTACGCCCGCTCGGCATGTATTCCGTCTGCCTCGAGCAGCGCGACGATGCCCTTGTCTCCGATCAGGTGTGCCGCGCCGACGAGCACGAAGTAGGTGCCCTGACCATGCAGAAACGCCTTCACGCGGCTCACCATGCCCGTGTTGCGGTCGTCCAGGAGCGCCTCGGTGAAGCGTCGCGAAGTGGGCGAGTCACCGGCCTGTGCCTCGAACATCTGCATGAAGCGTTCGTCGTCACCGGCAAGCCAGGCTGTGATCATCCCGGAGATCAGAGTCTCGAACATGGGCTCCTGGTCCAGGGTATCGCTCAGGAGTTGTATCTGTACGGCGTCGGGCTGATCGAACAGCAGTGAAAGCTGCTGATCGATGGTTTCGAGCTCGAGCACCTCACGGCCGTCGGCCTTGCGCAGGAAGTGCTGCTCGACGCCGTACTCGCCCTGGTAGCCCAGGGTGGCCAGGCGCAGCAGCACGAGCTGATTCATCAGGAAGTTGGGCTTGACCGTCGCGACCTGGGACAGCGGAACCCCATAGCGTGCGAGGCTCGTCTCGAGCCGTGCGAGCAGGGGCGCGGGCAACGCCGATTCGAGTCGCACGCCGGCAGGCAGGGAGGCGTAGCGGAGCGTCTTCCGTTGCAGCTCCAGCGGATCGTGGGCAGCGAGATTCACCTCCACCACCAGCTTGTCGGACGCCGCGAACGCAGACTCGTAGGCCTCCGGCAACGGGTACAGGCTCGGCTTCAGGATGTGCACGGATCCCGCCAGATACACCGTCGCACGGGGACCGTCGATGCGCCACAGGTGCAGCGGGTGCCGTCCGCTCGGGATGTCGGCGCGGATCTCCTCGCCGCTGGTGATGGTCTCCTCGTTGAGGCGGCGGATCTCGCACACCGCCTGCCCCGGCAGGCGGTGTGCCTCGCAGGTTTTGAGGGCGGCCAGTGCGGCGGCGAGATCGTTTGCTTCACCCTCGGCGATACCGAAAGTGCCTGGTTCGCCCGGCACCACGGCCAGCGCCTTGCTGCCGGCCAGCCCGGCATACTCCGCCGGCGTTGCCGCCAGCGAGCAGCACCAGAGGGCGGCGACCGCGCCGGTCACCAGAAAGCGCAGAGGCCTCATCCGTGCTGCACGTCGTGGGGCGTTTCGCCGGCGGCGACGATGGCGGCTTTCACCGCCTCCAGCATCTCATCGAGGAGGGTCTCGTCGGTCCCGCGCATGACGAGCGATGTGCCGTACCGATCCTGTCGGAAGAACGGGTAGCTCCCCAGATCGACCTCAGGGAAGCGCGCCTGGATTTCTCCCAGGGCGCCGGCGATCTGGCTCTCTCCGAGGAAGGCGGTCACCGAACGCGAACGCACCACCGGGCCGCTATCCAGCTTGCCCTCGAGGCTCGCGAGCATCGCCTGCATGACCCGCGGAATCCCTGCCATGACGAAGACGTTGTCCATGCGAAACCCGGGCGGCCCGCCGGTAGCGTTGTCGACCAGCACCGCACCCTCCGGGACCCGCGCCATGCGCATGCGGGCCTCCATGACGTCAGGGGGGGCCGGGCGCTGGCGGATGAGGGCGGCGATCTCCTCGTGGATGACGAGAGGGACACCGAATGCAGCAGCGATGCATTCGGCCGTGATGTCGTCGTGGGTCGGGCCGATGCCGCCGGTGGTGAACACGTAGTCGTAGGTCGTGCGGGCGTGATTGACCGCCTCGACGATGGCCGACTCGATGTCCGGCACCACCCGGGCTTCGCGGACCTGAATGCCCCACTGCCCCAGAGTGAGCGCGATGTGATTCAGGTTCACGTCCTGGGTCCGGCCGGAGAGGATCTCGTTGCCGATGATGAGCACACAGGCGGTGACGGCCCGGGATTGCATAGTCTGATCCGGAAGCTTCGCGAGCTGGAAATTATAGCGGTTTGGGGCGCGCTGCCGTTCCCCGATCGGCCGCCCGGCTGCGTGAGTTCAAAGCGAATATCGAAAACACGGCTAACTGCCTGAAGGCCAAACAGATTACGGTCGGAATTTGTAAGGCCGTGCCAAACAGCCTCTTACTTTTCCTTTACAAACGCAGCGCGGCTGGTAGAGTCGCGTCCGACGGGCTCAGCAGCCCCTTTTTTCCCGCCCATTCTACCGATCACCAGACAAAAGAAGTACGTGAGCATTACCCCCTCCCGGCCTCAGCACCTGACGTTCGAACCCGGCGCGAAGGTCCTGTTCGGCGCCCTGGCACTCACCTGCGCTCTGCTTGCCGGTTGCGGCGGCAGCTCGTCACCCGCCAGCGTGTCCGGATCCGTGGACCGCACGGGTTCCTCGGGAGGCAGCAGTGGTGGCAGTGGCAGCGGCAGCGGGTCCTTCCGGGCATCGCCGGAGTACGTGCAGGCGGGCGGCACCAGCACGCTCAGCTGGGACGTGCCGGGTGCCACCAGTTGCACCGCAAGCGGGGGCTGGTCAGGCAGCCAGCCGGCTTCGGGTTCGTTCACCGTCGGGCCCATCAGTGCAACCACGACCTACCAGCTGAGCTGCAGCGGCTCGAACGGCAACGAGCTCAGCATGGTAACGGTGGAAGTGGTGGACAAGGTGCTGCGCTGGCAGGCGCCCACGCAGAATGTGGACGGCACGCCGCTCACCGATCTTGCGGGCTACGTCATCTACTGGGGGAGCAGCAGCCGGAACTACACGGGCAGCCAGACGATCAACTCCAGTACGGTCACTCAGTGGGAAGCCACCGTCGCGCCTGGGACGTACTACTTCGCCATGACCGCGTTTGACGCGGAGAACAATGAGAGCAGCTACTCCAACGAGGTGCTGAAGATCATTCCCTGATCTGGGGCCCGATCCTCGCGAACCGCGAACCGCGAACCGCGAACCGCGAACCGCGAACCGTGAGCCGGTTCGCGTTTTGCACAACTGCCCACATTTGACGCAAGTTTGCCGACCCGCGCACGGGCGGCCTCTCACTTTTTCAGGATACTCGAACCGTTCATTGGCAAAGCCGTACCCCGCGGGTACGGCCGGCAGTTTGGCGAAGAACGGAGACGAATACTGTGGGAGACGCGCGTTCAGACCTCATCCCGGCGGCCTTTCTGTTGGCTCTGGGACTCATGGCCGGTGGTTGCACGGGGAGCATCGACCCGGAAGATGCAGCAGCGCAGACCGGGGTGACGCCCTCGCCGGGCGGCACGGCAACCCAGACGCAGCCCACCAGCGGCGATGCCCCCACGGTATCGCTGAGCGCGGATGCGCTTACCGTCGGTGAGGGTGGCAGCACGACCCTGCGCTGGTCGGCGACCAACGCCGACTCCTGCACGGCCAGCGGCGGCTGGGACGGGACCGTCGCGACCAGCGGCAGCATGAGCGTGGGCCCCCTGGATGCCGGCACGACCTTCAGCCTGAGCTGCAGTGGCCCGGGCGGAAGCGCCCTGGAGATGCTCGCGGTTGCGGTGGAGGGCCCGGTTGCGCTGTCCTGGATAGCCCCGGATCAGAACGTCGACGGCTCGCCGCTCACCGATCTCGCCGGCTACCGGATCTACTACGGGCAGGAAAGCCGCTCGTACTCCGACATGGTCGAGCTCGGCAGCCCGGGCGCCACGAACTACACGTTGACCCTGGCCTCGGGCGACTACTACGTGGCGATGACCGCCCTGGATGCCCAGGGCAACGAAAGCGCCTACTCGAACGAGGTGGTAAAGACCCGCCTTTGATGCCGGACGATTTCTGCGCCCGGCGGTAGCTTCGAGGCGCCCGTTCGCTCAGATCGGCCGTCCGGCGACCACGGACGGTCGTTACCGCTCCGACATCCCCACTGTCTCCTGCCCTGAGCAGCCAGCCGCCCCGGGCTCGCAAAGCCGTTTACATCTCCCACATCGGGCTGAAGAACGAGCAACATGGGTCGCACAGACCCCGGGGTGCGAGTCGAGAACAATCATCGTCAGTGCAGCAGGAGTGCAGAACACATGAGGAATCGCAGGGACGAGGCGCCAAGGACGTGGTTCCGCTCGGAGCGGGTGTTCCGGGTGGACGGCGAGTGGTTCATCCATACCCGGGAAGGGATTGCGGTGGGGCCGTACGGCGACAAATTCGCGGCCGACGTGGACGCCGAGGTGCTGAAATCGCTCCTGGTCGGAACCAGCGAGACGGAAGCGCTCGCCATCATCCAGGAGTTCATGGGCAGCGGGTGTCGGAATCTCTCCAGCTCCGATGAGCCCGAGAGTGCCGCACAACGGGCCGAGGTGGCCGCTCTCCTGAGCGATGACGAGGACGTTCACACGCTCGACAACGTCCGCCTGCTGAGCTGACCGTTCTGCCGGCCCGCTGCGGGTCGGCGCGCAGCACTTGTGCTGCATGGTTGTAAGGACGGCGCGTGTTCCGGGAAGGGGTCGTTGGTTGATGTCGGGCACCCTGTCGGGCAGCTTCAGCGACCTCGGAAATCTGGGGTTCTCTTTTCCTTGAACGCGCGTCGTCCTTCTTTGTAATCCTCCGAGTCGAAACAGGCGTTGACCAACGCGGTGACCGCCGCCACGTCCTGCTCCCGGCTGCCCCGTTCCCAGGCATTCAGCGCTGCTTTGGCGGCGCGCACGGTGAGCGGTGCGTTGCCGGCGATGCGCTCGGCATAGTCGATGGTCTCGCGCTCTATCCTGTCCCGTTCGTGAACGAAGTTGATGAGGCCCATCCTCAGGGCTTCATCGGCCTCCATGAACCGCGCGGAGAACATGATGTCCCGGGCCCGGGCCGGACCGACCACGCGCGCGAGCTTGGCCAGGCCGTCGTACTCGTAGCCGAGGCCGAGCTTCGCGGCGGGAATCCCGAAGCGGGCGTCCGGGGTGGCGATGCGGATGTCGGCGGACAGCGCCGTTGCCAGCCCGCCGCCGATGCAGAAACCTTCGATCAGGGCAATGAGGGGCTTGTCGAACTTGGCGAGCCAGCGGTTGGCCCGACCGGCGATCTTCCCGTAGTCGTCCTTCTGTGCGGCGCTGGCGCGCTTGCTGTCGAACTCCGAGATGTCGGCGCCGGAGACGAAAGCCTTGCCGCCGGCGCCGCGCATGATGGCCACCCGCACGGCGGCGTCGCTGGCATAGGCTTCCAGGACGTCGCCGATGCCCTGCCACATTTCCAGCGACAGCGCGTTGTGCCGCTCAGGCTGGTTGAAGATCAGCCAGCCGATGCCGTCATCATCGATGCGGCCGATGATCTTGCCGGTTTCCAGTTCGAGTTGCCGGGGCATCCGGAGCTCCTCGCGCCGCTGTGAGAGGGCGGTCACCGTACCCGCTCGCCGGGGCTTTGCCAAGCGGATGCCTCCTGCTGGCCGGCGGGTGCTTTGCCTTCCGATGGCGAAACAGGGACACTCCCTGCTCGATCGTGGGGAGCCCGGCATGGACTTCGAGACTTCCGAGGAGCACCGGCTGATACGGGAGGCGGTGCGCAAGACGTGTTCTGCGTTTCCGGACGAGTACTGGTCCGAGAAGGACACGGCCCACGAGTTTCCGTGGGAGTTCTACGACGCCATGGCTGCGGCCGGCTGGATCGGCGTGGCCATCCCGGAGGCGTACGGTGGCAGCGGCCGCGGCATCTCCGAGGCCAGCCTGGTCCTCGAGGAGGTGGCGGCAAGCGGTGCCGCCATGAACGGCGCCACCGCGCTGCACCTGTCCGTGTTCGGCATGCACCCGGTGGTGAACCACGGTGACGAGTCGCTGAAGCAGCGTTTTCTGCCCAGGGTCGCCAGCGGTGAGCTGCACGTGGCGTTCGGTGTGACCGAGCCGAATGCGGGCACGGACACCACGGCCATCGAGACCTTCGCGCGCCGGGAGGGGGACACGTACACCGTGCGGGGGCGCAAGGTCTGGACCACCAAGGCTCTGATCGCCGAGCGTGTGCTGCTCCTGGTCCGGACCACACCGAAGGATGCGGTTGCCCGGCGCACGGACGGTCTGACGCTGCTGCTGGCGGAGCTCAAGCGCCCGGAAGTGACCATCTCGCCCATCGACAAGGTAGGGCGCAATGCCGTGGCCACCTGCGAGGTGGTCTACGACGACCTGCCCGTCTCCGTCACCGACCGGGTGGGGGAGGAGGGCAAGGGCTTCCGATATCTCCTGGACGGCCTGAATGCGGAACGGATCCTCATCGCGTCGGAAGCGCTCGGCATCGGCCGGGCCGCGATTCGGCGGGCGGTCGACTATGCCAACGAGCGTGTGGTGTTCAATCGGCCGATCGGGATGAATCAGGGCGTCGCTTTTCCGCTCGGCGAGGCGCAGATGCGCCTCGACGCGGCCGAGCTGATGATCCGCAAGGCAGCCTGGAAGCTCGACAACGGCCAGCCCTGCGGGGCCGAAGCCAACATGGCCAAGTGGCTCGCCGCGGATGCCGCGTTTCAGGCGGCGGATCAGGCCATGCAGACGCACGGTGGGTTCGGCTACGCCAGGGAGTACCACGTGGAGCGCTACTGGCGCGAAGCGCGCCTCATGCGGATCGCGCCGATCTCGCAGGAGATGATCCTCAACTACGTGACGGAGCACGTGCTCGGGCTGCCGCGGTCGTACTGACGGGGTGTAGAACAACGCCGGAGGGGCGGGATCGGGGTGCTGTTTTCCGGAACGTGAAGCGAGGCAAGATCGCTGATCGAGGGTAGCGCGGAGCGCCCGAGCGAGTGCAGGAAAACAGCACCCCGATGCCGCCGCTGGACGACGTTGCCATCGGCGATTCATTGCGACGCTCGGCAGGACGAGCGGGATCAATCCATCCGACCGATCCAGGTCTGGTGGGCCAGCGCATAGAGCGTCCCGTCGGCGTCAAAGAGCGCCGTGCCGGCAAAGTATTTGCGTCGTTCCACGTCGATCGGCCAGCCGATCACGACGTAGTCTGTATCGACCGGTACGGGGCGAAGCACCCGGGCGGTCATGCGGCCGAGCATGCCCGTTCGAATACCCGTGCTGAGCCAGGCGAACTGACCCGGACAGTCGAGCGCGGTCCAGACGAGCCGCTCGGGCAGCAGGCCCGCCTCATCGGCCAGCGCCGGATGCGGATGCCAGGCGGCCGCGGCACCGTGGAATCCCGGCACCGGTGCGGCGAACACCCGCAGGCCTTCCCCTTCCGGGACGTCCGCACCGCAGCAGGCACAGACCGGATGAAAGCCTGTTCCGCCGGGAATGAGTGTGTTCAGTCCCGGCGAGAACGCCGGGGAGCCTTCCCGGGCGGCCAGTGCGACCTGGAACGAAGGCGGATCCGGCGGGGAAAGGTTCAGCGTGACGGGTTCGGCTTCCGCGATCAGCTGACCGTTCAGTGTCAGGGAAAGATGATTCTCCTCGCTGCAGGCGAGATGCATGGGCGTGTCCAGGGGGATGGGCGCGCGCAGCGTCACCTGCACGGCCGTATCGGGCGCGCGCAGCGCGACCTCCGGAAACTGCTCGGCGATGGCGCCGGCCACATAGCCGCCGTTGCCGGAGTTGGGTGGGCCGCGGAAGCGGAACGGTATGGTCAACTCGTCGATCATGGTGATGCAGGGTCGCAAAAACCCCGCATCATACCGGTTTCGACGTGCGTGCCTCAGTGTCGCGGCAGGCGCGCCTGCTCAGGCCCGACGGGCGAGGCGTTTCCGCTTGTGCTGGACGTAGTCCACCAGAATGTACTCGCCAAGCCGCTCGGGAGAGGTGTAGAAGACGCGGCCCCCGTTGATGCGGGCGACCTCGTCCATGAACGCCTTCAGGTAGTAGTTGGCGTCCAGCATGAAGGTATTGATGGCGATCCCGCGGGTGGTGCAGTGCTTCACCGCCCGGAAGGTGGCCCGAATGGTTTCCGGGGTGGCGGGGTAGGCGAACTGGGCCTGACCGTTTTCCAGGTGGGCGGTGGGCTCGCCGTCAGAGATCATGATGATCTGCCGGGT
Source organism: Pseudomonadales bacterium (assembly GCA_050118205.1). Classification (GTDB taxonomy): domain Bacteria; phylum Pseudomonadota; class Gammaproteobacteria; order Pseudomonadales; family Azotimanducaceae; genus SZUA-309. Next base: position 7,357 of record JASFLG010000004.1, on the reverse strand, counting down.
TCCGCCCTTGTGCTTGGCCAGCAGCTTCTCGGCGAGCAGCAGCGCATGCTGCATGTTGGTGCCGAGCACGTACTCGTCCCACTGCAGGTAAGGCAGGTCGTGCGGCTTCAGCTCCTTGGCGTAGGCGGCGAAACCGATGATGTAGAAGCTGTCTTTGGGGTACTGGGACGTGATCAGGTTGTGCAGCGCCAGTGCGACCTTCTTGGCGGCCTGGAAGGAGCCGCGCAGGGCCATCGACCAGGAGAGGTCCACCAGCATGGCTGTGGCCGTGGAGGTGATGAGCTCACTGCGGTAGATCTCGAAGTCTTCGGGTGCCAGGCGCACGGGCGTGGACGGTCCGCTCCGGTCGATGGCATTGCGCAGCGTGCGCGGCAGGTGCAGATGAAAAGGATCTCCATATTCGTAAGGCTTGGTCTGCTCCAGACGCTCGCCGAAACGCCCCTCCTCGGGGACCGCGTGGTTGCCGAGGCTCTGTCGCTTCAGCCGCTCGTAGATCTCCCCCAGCGCCTTCTGCCCGATCATACGTGAGCCCCGGGGGGTGAGCTCCCAGCGGTCGTCGCCCGTGGGGCGGATGTAGCCGGCTTCCTCCAGCGCCTTCAGAAGCTCGTTCAGCTTGTCCAGATCCTCGGCAGCGTCGTCACCCATCAGGTCCTTGAGCAGGTCCCTGTCGATTCGGTCGAGATCGCCGCCGCGCTCCGCGCCCTGAACCTGCTCGATGAGGTCATCGAGCTGCTGCATCTCGTTCATGAGATCCATGGCGGCATCGAGCGTGAGTCGCTCGTCGCCGCTGAAACGGTACTGGTTTCCGTCCGGATTCAGGAAGGCCATCTCCTTGGCCAGCTTGGCGAGCTCCGAGTTCAGATCCGGATCGCTGAACTTGTTCTGCAGCAGTGAAGACAGCTGGCGCTGCTGCTCCGGCGAAAGGCTGTTCATCAGGGACTGCGCCGCAGCCATCTGCTGCTGCATCTGATCGAGCAGCTCGTCCAGGCTCTGGGGCGGGTTGTCGCCGAACATGTCGCCGAACTCCTTCATGAAGTCGTCGAAGCCCGGATCCTCGCCTGCGATCTTTTTCACGAGCATGTCGTTCAGCGCCTTCAGCATGTCCTTCATGCGCTGCATGTCGCCGTCGGACATGTTGTTGACCATGTTTTCGACGTTGTTGAAGAAGGTGTTGGCCATCGCCTTGCGCAGATCGTCCAGCAGCTCCAGGAACTTCTTCTGCGCGTCCGGATTCAGGAACTCGTAGTCTTCGAGTTCCTTGACCTTGCTGGCCACGTCCTCCGGCATTTCGTCCAGGATCTGCTCGTTGCGCTCGGCGATGTTCTTCAGGACGTCGCCGGAGAAGTCTTCGGAATCCTTGTTGCGCCACTCGTCAATCCGATCCCGCTCCATGTCGATGATCTCGTCGAGCCGTTCTCTGAAATCGTCGAAGATGCTGGACAGGTCGAACTGCTCGAGGCGCTGACGCTTCTGATCGCGCAGCTTCTTGAGCATGTCCCGCAGCCCCTGCATGTAGCCCCCCTGGGGAATCTGCATGCCCCGGGACATGAGGTTGCGCATGGCCCAGCGCAGATCGCCGTACTCCATGAGGTCGTCCGCCAGGGCTTCCAGGATCTTATCCGGATCCAGCGGCAGCGACTGGCTGCCGTCCCAGGCGGAAAATCGGTGTTTGGAAGCCGGGTGGCGCATGGTTGCTCCTCGCGAGCCGGTCAGCTGGTTTCAGCCGGTATAGGTGGACGTTCCTGCGTGGTCGAACTTGTTCAGCAGCTTGTGCAGGTGCAGACCCTCCAGCACGAACTCGATCACGGTGGCGCGCATGGTGTCGCTGACGTTGTCGCGGTCCGGGAAGATATCTCCGAGGGAGGGAATCCGCTCGATGATGCGCCCGTAGTCACCTGCGGGCGCGGCCTCTCCGGTGTCCACGGTCAGACCTTCGTTGAAGGCCATGGCCACCGGCTCGAGATCGTTGACGTCGTAGTAGCGGTCGAAAACGTCCTTGACCGCGCCCTGGATGATCCGCTGGGTGATCTTGTCTTCCTGGCCCTCCTCCATGGCTTCGAACTCGATCTTGCCCTGGAGCGACGGAATCACGTACTCGAGATCCGAGATCCTCGGCACCACCTCCGCCTCACCGAGCCGGAGGGCCCGGCGGAACGCGTTGGCCACCAGCGCCTCGTAGTTTGCGATGGACGTACGCACGGAAACCCCCGAGCGCTGATTGATGTCCGGAGAGCGGCGGGCATGGTGGGTGATCTCGGCGACGATCTCCTTCATGAAATCGGGTACGTTCAGGTGATAGTCACCCAGATCGAGTACGCTCGCCTCCTGGTCCATGATCGCGACTTCCTGCTCCACCTCCTCGGGATAGTGGGTCCGGATCTGGGCACCATAGCGGTCCTTCAGCGGGGTGATGATGCGTCCGCGGTTCGTGTAGTCCTCCGGATTTGCGGTGGCCACGATGAACACGTCGAGCGGCAGCCGGACCTTGAAGCCGCGGATCTGCACGTCGCGTTCTTCGAGCAGGTTCAGAAGCCCTACCTGGATCCGTTCGGCCAGGTCGGGAAGCTCATTGATGGCGAAGATCCCCCGGTTGACCCGGGGCACCAGCCCGTAGTGCAGGGTGAGCTCGTCGGAGAGGTAGCGGCCCTCGGCCACCTTGATCGGATCGACCTCGCCGATCAGATCGGCGATCGTGATGTCCGGGGTGGCGAGCTTCTCCGCATAGCGGTCGTCCCGGTGCAGCCAGCGGATGGGCGCGGCGTCGCCCTTCTCGGCAATGATCGCCTTGCCTTCCGCGGTGATCGGCTGGTAGGGGTTCTCCGGAATCTCCGTGCCTTCGAGCACCGGCGTGAACTCGTCGAGCAGCTGAGTGAGGCCGCGCACGATGCGCGACTTTGCCTGACCACGCTCGCCGAGAAAGATGATGTCCTGGCTACCGAGAATGGCGTTGGTGAGCTGGGGGATGACGGTGTCGTCGTAGCCCATGACTCCCGGGAACAGTGGCTGACGGTCCTTCAGGCGGTTGATCAGGTTGCGGCGGACTTCGGCCTTGACCGGGAGCACCTGGTAGCCGGATGCCTTCAGCTCGCCGAACGTCTTCGCCAGGGGTTCCCTCGAATCGGACATCTTTCTACTGCTCCAAGCGCGACAACCGTGGAGTTAGTCTCGCAGGCGCACGTGACGTTGGCAAATGAGCGCTGCCGGGTGTCAGGCAACTGGCATGAATGGCCGGCTCAGACCGCGCCGCGCGACGTCGGCTTGCCGAGCATGCGGTCGGAGATGATGCGCAGCTGGATCTCGCTGGTGCCCTCGAAGATCTTGGTCAGGCGGGCGTCCCGCCAGTGCCGCTCCACCGCGTGCAAGGTCGTGTAGCCGGCACCGCCGAGGATCTGCAGGGCATCGGAGGTTACCCGTTCCGCCATCTCGGCGGCGAACCACTTTGCCATCGAGGCTTCCTTGTCGGCCCGGTCGCCACCATCCATGAGGGTCGCGGCGTGATAGGTGAGCTGGCGGGCCGCTTCGATCTCGCTCGCCATGCGTGCGAGCTTGAAGCGGGTCTCCTGAAAATCGGATATCGGCACGCCGAACTGTACCCGCTCGCCGCTGTACGCCATGGCATCCTCCAGCGCACCGCGGGCGAGACCGATCGACCGTGCCGCCGTGTGTACCCGCGCGGCGTTCAGCCAGTTGACCGCGTTCCTGAAGCCCTCCCCCTGGCCTTCGCCGCCGGTGATGATGTTCTCCTTGGGTATCCGGCAGCCGTCGAAGGCGAGCTCCCAGGTCCGCCAGCCGAAGTAGCCGATTTTGGGGATCGGTGCGCCCTGGCAGCCTGTCGGCAACTCACCACGGGGTTTCTCGATGATGAACTGGGCCGTGCCCTTGTACCCGGCTGCTTCCGCCTCGGCACCGTCGAAGCGGGCGAGCAGGTTGATGTAGTCCGCGCCGTCCGCGAACGTGCACCAGTATTTGTTGCCGGTGATCACCCACTCGTCGCCGTCGAGCACGGCCTTGCAGGCCACCGCGCGGAGATCCGAGCCGACGTTGGGCTCGGACAGCGCTACGGCGGAGAGGTATTCCCCCTGGGCGGCCTTTCGGGTGAGCTCCTGGCGTTTCTCCAGCGGCCAGCCGCCTACCCCCATCATGGACCCGGCTCGGGCGATGATGCTCGCCACGCTCATCCAGCCCCGGGAAAGCTCCTCGGCGATCAGCGCGTACTCGAAGACGCCCAGTCCCAGGCCGCCGTGTTCCTCCGGCATGCGGATGCCGAAGTAGCCCATATCGGCCATCTTCCGGCGCAGATCCATCGGGATGTCGCCCTTGACCGGATCCAGCTCGTTCGCTACCGGGAGCACTTCCCGGGTGGTGAAGTCCCTGGCCACGTCCTGGATCATGCGCCGTTCTTCTGTGAGGTAGTGCTCGCTCATTCTCTTTCCCGTTACCGCTGGTTGACTTGCTGCCCGAGTGGCCCTCAAAGGCCGTAGAGGTCCGCCCGGTCGAGAAGGTTGTCGACGATGCGGATGCTCGCGGCGTCCACCATCACCCCGTCGACGTTGATGGCACCCAGGCCCTGCTCGAGCGCGCTGGCATAGGCTTCCTTCTGCCGTCGCGCCGCGGCGACGGTTTCCGCATCGGGGGAGAACACCCGTTGGGCGATCTCCACCTGCGAGGGGTGAATGGCCCATTTTCCCACCATGCCGAGAACGAACGAGCGCTCCGCCTCTCTGGTGTAGCCCTCGGGATTGCGGAAGTTCGCGTACGGTCCGTCCACCGGGTCGATACCGTTGGCCCGGCAGGCGATGGTCATCTTGTAGCGCGGGTAGTGCCACAGGTCGGGCGGGTAGCCGCCGGTCTCGCCGACCTGCCCGAGCTGCATCTGCTGGCTTGCGGAGTAGTCGCCCATACCGAAGATCAGGCACTCGAGACGATCGGAGCAGGCGGCGATCTCCTCCACGTTCATCATGCCCTCGACTTCCTCGATCAGGCACTCGATGCCGATGCGGTTGGAGAGCTTGAGCTTCTTCTCGAGCTGGTCGAGCATGAGGTGCACGAAGCGCACGTCGGCGGCGGACTTGGCCTTGGTGAGCATGATCGTGTCGAGCCGCTCCCCGGCACCGGACACGACCTCGATGATGTCGTCGTGGCACCACTCGGTATCCACGTCGTTGATCCGAACGCAGACGGTGCGGGGTTTCCACTCGAGGCCGTTGAGCGCCTCCACGATCATGCCGCGGGCGCCCGGCTTGGCGTTCGGAGCGACGGCATCCTCCAGATCGAGAAAGACGTGATCGAGCTCGAGCCCGGATGCCTTTGTCATCATCTTTTCCGAGCTGCCCGGCACGGACAGCTGGCAGCGGCGGGCGCGTTTGGGTTGCTTGCTCATGATGTTCCCTCGACGATGATTGCGTGACCTTCGATTCAACGGTGTGGCGGAGGCGCTCAGCCGGGCACGGCGGGGCGCCGTTTGATCAGCACCCGGCGCTCGCCCTCGAAGACCACCTGATCCTTCTGATTGATACCAAAGTGCTTGAAGGTGACGATGCCGGCATCGTCCCGCTCGGACGGCTCCGCGGCCAGCACCTCGGTGTAGGCATAGAGCGTGTCGCCGTGAAAGACCGGTGCTTTCAACCGGATCCTGTCGAGCGCGAGCTCGGCGAGCGCATTCTCCCCCGTGTCCTGCATGGCTAGGCCGATGACCATGGAGATGGTCACCCCGCCGAACTGCAGCCTCGAGTTCCATCCCTCCCGGCCCATGGCGTTCTTCTGCATGGCATGCTCGTTGAAGTGGCCCTCGGCCGTGTTCAGCACCATGAGGGTGATGCCCACGTTGTCCTGCTCGCACATGGTCTTGCCCCGGGCATGACGGATCACCTGGCCGGGGGCGAAGTCCTCGAAGTAGTTGCTGTCACCGGTCAGGCTCATGACGCGGACTCCCCCCCGGGTTTCCTTCGACGGACCAGGTTGGTCCGCTTGAAGTCGATCACCCGATCGCCGCCCTGGTTGTAGCCTTCGGTGTGCCAGGTGACGATGCCGAATGCCGGATTACCTTTCGATTCACGGGCCCCGATGACCTCAGAACGCGCGGTCAGGGTGTCGCCGACGTACACCGGCTGGTGAAAGTGGCACTCGTCGACGCCGAGAAAGGGTCCCCCGCCCTCGGAGAGGTCCTCCACCGTGAGGCCGAATACGGTGTTGAACACCAGGAGCGGGTTCACGACCGTCCTCGGGTGTCCGTGCGCGATGGCGTAGGGCTCATTGAAGTAGAGGGGGCAGAATGACAGCGTCTGGGTGGTGAACGCGGCGTTGTCGCCGGGTGTGATCGTCCGTCCCCAGTGGTGCTCGAACACGCGGCCATCGGTCATGTCCTCGTAACGGTTGCCCTTGGCCTTCAGAACGGCGCGGTTCCGGATCTCTTCGAATTCGCTCATTGCGGTGCGTCCGTGACGGTCAGTTGTCGGGTGAGCTCAGAGACGTTCTCGAGCCGCTCCAGTGCCCGCAGGGTCCCGGCCACCGCTGCAGCACGGTCGTCCCCGAGCATCGGCGAGGCCAGCGTGAGAAATTTCCGGGTGAGCTTCTCCCACTGGGCGGAGAGGTCCCGCATCGGTATCGCCACGTTCACGGCTTCCTCGAACGTCTGCCCGTCGGCGGTATGAATGCGTACCACGGTCTCGGGGCGGGCAACGTCGTGCGCGTGCACGCTGACCAGGTCACGGACGCGCACGATGTCGGGGTTCCGGGTGAGCGCATCGTCGAACCGCTCGATGCTCGCCGTGGGTGCATCGTTCACCGCCATGGCGGTGGTCAGGCGCAGGCTGAATTTCGCCTCGAGGCCCGTGCGTGGCTCGAGGATGTTGCATACCCGGAGGTGACCCTTGTCGACGTGCACGTCGATGCCGGTGATGTCCCCGGGGCGGAACTGGTTGCTGTCACACAGCGCCCGGGTGGCTTCGATGGCGGAGTGGGTCAGATAGCACGCGGCGTGATACTTGAAGCAGATGTCCTGGGTGAATGCTTCGGCACGCATGGCCGACTCGAAGCGCTCGAGGCTCGCGCTTTCCGCCTGGGTGTCCATGAATCCCTGGGCGGCCTCCAGGATGTCCGTGCAGCTGGTGAATCCCCGCGCCGCGAGCTTTGCGGACCCGAGCCCGGTTGCGGCCGCGTGTCCGGCGTGGAGCGGCTTGCACATGGTGCCGAACTGACTCTTAAGCCCTGCGGCCTGCGTGCCGGCGATACCGAGCGCCTGAACGATCTGCCCGGCATCCAGACCGAGCAGGCGCGCGCTGGCGGCGGCGCTGCCGAACGTGCCGAGGGTGCCCGTCGCGTGCCAGCCCTTTGCATAGTGGGACGGGCCGGCATAGCG
>JASFLG010000003.1:0-27692 GCA_050118205.1 Pseudomonadales bacterium | reverse complement strand
GAGGCCATCGAGCACCTCATAGATGGTGATGACTTCGGATTTTCCCCTCAGCTGGACCCGGTCGAGCTCGCGCAGCTGGTAGCGACTCGGATCGAACAGGCGTTCGTAGACATTACCGCTGATCAGAATCTCGGCGCCGTACGTGCGGGTCAGGGACTCGATGCGCGCGGCCACGTTGACCGGATCACCCACCACGCCGCTGTCCAGCCGTTCCTCTCCTCCGATGGTGCCGAGCATGACGGCCCCGGTGTTGATGCCGACCCCCATCAGCGTCTCGAAGGCGTCCCTGCCGGCGCGCTCCCGGTTGTGCTCGCGGAGCGCGCGCTGCATTCCGATGGCGGCCGCCACGGCCGCATCGCTGTTGTGGTCGAACAGGGCCATGATTCCATCACCGAAGTACTGGTTGATGAACCCGCCCTGGCTGTGAATCTGAATCTCCATGCGCTCGAGGAATGCGTTGATGTACTCGAAGGCTTCCGCGGATGACTTGCGTTCGATCTGTTGCGTGAAAGCCCGTATGTCCGCAAACAGGACGTTCATGCGCGCGTCTGCGTGGTCTCCCCGGTGAACGTCCTTGATGGAGACCTTGTTCAACTGCTTCAGAAACTCGACCGGCACGAACCGTTCGATGGCCACGTTGGTTTCCCGGAGGTCCTCGTTGCTTTCCATGAGCTCGTCCGACAGGTCACGGATCGTGGTGAACGAGTCATAGAACATCCGCAGCAGCACGACGGCCTCGATGATGACGAACAGGAGCAGGCAGGGACTCAACCATTCGGCCTGATTCTGATTGATGAGGATCTCCTGCGTGCGCAGGATGTCGTGTATCAGCGCGATCCCCCCGATCGATGTGGCGAACAGCGTCAATCCCTGGTGCGGAACACCCGCGCGGTAGGCACGGATCTGACCCGTGAGCCCGAGAACGACCATCATCGGTGCCGTGAGCTGGATGGCGATCAGCTGGGCAGGCAGGAACGTCAGCGGGGCCAGCAGGGCGGCCAGCATGGACAGCACGCTGACCACCTGGACGCCCTGTGTGGGCCGGCGTGGCACGAAGCCGGGCAGCTTGGCATGGAAATAGCTCGTCACCGTGAAGACCACCAGCGCGTTCGCCAGATACTCCATGCGCACGGCCGTGATGCCATCCATGTCCGGCAGCAGCACCTGCCCGATATCCGAGTATCCGGTAGGCAGAAAGCGCATGCCGGCGCTGATGGCCAGAAGCCCGAAGTAGAGCCATGCGCGGTTTTCCCGATGGATGCCGAAGAGCACGATGAACAGCAGGCCGGTGAGGAGGTACACCGACATGAACGCCGCATCACGGATCGTCCGCAGCGTTTCCATGGTCTGGATGTCGGACTGATTGCCCACCAGCCACACGCGACGCAGCCCGCCGGCCCGCTGGGCGTAGTTTGCCACCTGCACGATGAGCTCCACGTCGCGCACCGCGACGGGCAGCGTGTGGATCCGGTTGTGACGCAGGGAGACTGCGCCGGTCGGCGACGTGGTCACGACGCCGGCGCCCGGATACTCCTTGCCGTTGATCCAGATCCGGTGCGCGGAGTACGGACCGAATACCCTGAGCGCCAGCGGTTCGGTCGACTCGGGGAGGGTCAGGTGCACGCGATAGGTCCCGTACCCTTCCCTGGGGAGGCCGAGTTGTGACCAGAAACCGGGAACCGCAAGTGACAGCCAGCCATCGGGGCACTCGTCACCCGGCTTAAGGAGCGCCTGCCAGCAGAAGTCCCATCGGGTCTTGAGCTCTGCGGGACCCTGTGCGTCGAAATCCCAGGCGCTTAGATCCAGGCTGCCGGAGGGTGCGGGCTGACTCCACGCAGGATCGGAAGTCGCGTAGCAGACGCAAAAGAACAGCGCGAGCTGGAAAACCGCTCGTAGTTTCAGCAAATCCCTGAATCTCCCCTGATACCCGGTTGAGGATATCAGCAGTCGCTGCGGGTGCCTACGAGCGCCTCGAGCGGCCTGCTGCAGGATTCAACAGATCTCGAGGGTGCCAACCGTGCGTCGGACGGTTACAAAATGGATAAATGTCCTGGCGTCGAATCGCGATACGGTTGAGTGTTCTGATCTGCAGGCGCCCGCGACCTGCCCACGAGAGGCCGGCGCGATCGCCACCCTGCAGGGGATGCATTCGGCAGGGGAACTGGGAGGAGTCTGGTGACCGACAGGGACACGGATGCAGCGAACAATGCTGCGCAGGGGGAGGATGCTCAGCGCGGGCACGAGCCGGAACCCTGGGCAAGTCTGAACTCCGCCCGGCAAGCCGACGCGTTTGCCGGGCGCTTTCTGGAATTCCAGTGCCCGCTGCTGGGAGAAGGGGTCGTCTGCGGCGTGGTCGTGCTGGGCGCGCCCGACGTCGGACCCTTCGCTCCAGCCGCCGTCTACCCGTCGGGGTCCCTCGGCAGCCCCATTCTCATCTCGGCCATCGAAAGCGCGGTGGAGAAACGCCAGACGGTGGTTGCGGGCGGTATCCGACCGGCCCGCAACGAGCGCGCCCGGCTGAAGGTGGACGTGGTCGCCTACCCCCTGGTGGTCGACAGCCAGATCTGCGGCGCGGTGGGTGTGGAGGTCGAACAGGCCTCGAAGGAGCGTCTGGCTGCCACGGTGGAACAGCTGCGCTGGGGCTCGGCATGGATGGAGGCATTCATCCGGCGCAGCCGCATGACGTCCGGCGATCGGCTGGTCACCGTCATGAAGCTGATCACCACCAGCCTGCATCATGACCGCTTCCAGATGTCCGCCACCGCCGTGGCCACGGAGCTGGCCGGCATGCTCGAGTGCGAGCGCGTCAGCATCGGCTACCTGCGGGGTCAGCACGCCCGGGTCCGGGCGGTTTCTCACAGCGCCAGCATTTCCGACAAGGCCAGCATCATCCGTGCGATCGAGGCGGCCATGGACGAAGCCATCGACCAGCAGGCCACCATTACCTACCCGCCGGTGGAGGACGCGCCGCCGCAGGTGATTCGGGCTCATGAGGCGCTCGTGGAAACCTACGGAGCGGGCCAGGTCTGCACCATTCCCATGGCCGAGGGGGAGAACATTCTCGGGGCGCTCGTGCTCGAGCGAACGTCGAGCGAGCCGTTCGATGCGCGCACGGTTGCGCTGGCCGAGCATGTGGCCGCACTGGTCGGCCCGTTGCTGGACATGAAGCGCAGAGACGACCGGTGGCTGGTGGTGAAGGCCTGGGACAGCTTCATGGGCTACCTCCGCAAGCTGGTGGGGCCCCGCCATACGGGACTCAAGCTCATCTCGGGCGCCGTGCTAGCGGTGGTCCTGTTCCTGGCGCTGGTCGATGGGGAGTATCGGGTAACCGCCGATGCACGGCTCGAAGGGAGCATTCAGAGGGCCATTGCCGCGCCGCTGGCCGGCTATGTGGCCGACGCGCACTTCCGGGCGGGCGACGTCGTACGGGCCGGTGATGTGCTGGTCTCGCTCGATGAGCGGGATCTGTATCTGGAGCGGCTCAAGGTGGGCAGTCAGCGTGCGCAGTACCGCAGCGAGTACGCCCAGGCGGTCGCCGACCACGATCGTGCGCAAGCCGCCGTGCTGAGCGCTCAGGTAGAGCAGGCGGAAGCTCAGCTCAATCTCATTGAGGAGCAGCTGTCCCGCATCCGTGTTGCTGCGCCGTTTGCCGGTGTGGTGGTCAGCGGCGATCTGAGTCAGTCCCTGGGCGCGCCGGTGGAGCGGGGGGATGTCCTGTTCGAGGTCGCGCCACTCGAGGACTACCGCATCCTCCTGCAGGTGGAAGAGCGGGACATCGGCTCGATCGAGGAAGGACAGATCGGCACGCTCGTGCTGTCCAGCCTGCCGGATCAGCCGTTGCCCATCGAGGTGACGAAAGTGACCCCGGTGGCGACGGCGGAGGAGGGCACGAACTACTTCCGGGTGGAAGCGAGCATGACCGAGGCGCCGCCGGAGCTGCTGCGCCCGGGCATGGAGGGCGTCGGCAAGATCAATGTGGACGAGCGCAAGCTGCTCTGGATCTGGACCTACAAGATCGTCCACTGGGTCCGGATGTTCTTCTGGTCCTGGTGGCCTTAGGCCGGCGGCATGTCGGATACGCTTTACAGTCCCAGCTGGTATCGGGTCGCCGACCTGAAGCCGCGACTGCGGCTGCATACCGAGATTCAGCGTCACGAGTACCGCGGCAAGGTCTGGTTCGTCGCGCAGGACCAGCTGGGCGCCCGATCCCACCGGTTCAGCCCGGCGGCCTATCAGTTCATCGGTCTCATGAACGGCCGTCTCACCGTGAACGAGCTCTGGCACGTGGTCATGGAGCGAATGGGTGACGATGCGCCGACCCAGGACGACGTCATCAGGCTGCTCGGACAGCTGCACTCCGCGGATCTTCTGATCTGCGATGTCACGCCCGACAGCGCGGAGCTGTTCAGACGCTTTCAGCACCACGAGCGCATGAAGTGGAAGCAGCGCATCGGCTCGCCGCTGGCCGTTCGCTTTCCGGTGTTCGATCCCGATCGATTCCTCGATCGTACGTATCGGTATATCGGTTGGCTCTTCGGCTGGACAGGCGCTGTGCTGTGGCTCACCGTGGTCGGCACCGCGGCGGTGCTGGCAGCGGTGAACTGGGACCCGCTCACGGAGAACGTGATCGATCGGGCGCTGGCACCTGCGAATCTGCTGCTGTTGTGGCTCGTCTATCCCGTGGTGAAGGCACTGCACGAGCTCGGCCACGGCTACGCCATCAAGAAGTCCGGCGGCGAGGTGCACGACATCGGCATCATGCTGCTGGTGCTCGTGCCGGTGCCCTACGTCGATGCCACGGCCGCTTCCGCATTCAGAGACAAGTACCAGCGCATGCTCGTTGGTGGCGCCGGCATCATGGTGGAGCTGTTCCTCGGCTCGATCGCTCTGTTCGTCTGGTTGTCGGCGGAGTCCGGCACCGTGCACGCCATCGCGTACAACGTCATGCTCATCAGCGGGGTGTCCACGCTGCTCTTCAACGGCAACCCGCTGCTGCGCTTCGACGGTTACTACGTGCTGAATGACCTCCTGGAGATTCCCAATCTTGGGACACGATCCAACAAGTATCTTGGTTATCTGGTCCAGCGCTACGCATTCGGCGGCAAGGACCTGGAGTCTCCCGCCGACTCGGCCGGCGAGCGGTTCTGGTTCACCTTTTACGGTATTGCGGCTTTCTGCTACCGGATATTCATCATGTTCGTGATCATCCTGTACGTCAGCGGGAAGTTCTTCACGGTCGGTGTCCTCCTGGCGCTCTGGGCCGCCTTCACCATGGTGGTGCTGCCCATCGTCAAGAGCACCAACAGCGTGCTGACGAACCCCAGGATGCGTCTGGTGCGAGGCCAGGTGTACGGGGTGAGCATGATGGTGCTGCTGCTGATCATCGGCGTGGCCTTTGCCCTGCCGGCGCCTTACTGGACCCGGGTGGAGGGGGTGACCTGGCCTGCCGAGCAGTCACAGGTCAGAGCCAACACCGAAGGGTTCGTGGTCGAGCTGCTCGCGAAGAACGGTGCCTGGGTGGAGGTCGGTCAGCCGCTGATCGCGACCCGGGACCCGCTGATCGAGTCCCGGCTCGAGCTGCTCGAGGCCAACAAGCGCGAGCTCGAGGGCCAGCTGCGCCTGGCGCAGACCACGGACCGGGTCCAGGTGGCCGTGGTCAGGCAGGCGCTGGTCGCAGCCGAGGGCGCCCTGCAGGTGGCCCGCGAGCGTCAATCGGAGATGCTCATCAGGAGCCCGACCAGCGGACGATTCGTGGTACCGCAACCGCAGGATCTCCCTGACAGGTTCGTCAGACAGGGTGAGCTCGTAGCGTATGTCATCGATCCGGCGCGCCCCGTCAATCTGCGGGTGGTGATCCCTCAGGACCAGATCGGCCTGGTCCGCGAGCGGTTGCGGGGCATCGACGTGATGCCGGCCGCCTGGGACGCTTCCTCGTATCACGCGGAAGCGGTTCGCCTGATTCCGGGGGGCACCACGCAACTGCCTTCCGCTGCGCTCGGCACGGCGGGCGGCGGCGTCATCGCCGTGGATCCCCGGGAGTCATCCGGCCGGGAAACGCTGCAGCGTGTGTTCGAGCTGGAGGTGCGTATGCCGGAAGATTTCGACTCGGAATACGTGGGTCGGCGCGTGCACGTGCGGATCGATCACGGGCTGAACCCGCTGGGCCTCCAGGCCTACCGGTCGGTACGCCAGCTCTTCCTGAGGCAGTTCGGTGTCTAACTCCGCCATGCTGAGACCGGGGGTAGCCCTCGGCGCCTATCCGCAGCGGGCGGACGTCCGCGACACCCTGCCGGACCGCATCGTCGCCGCCATGATCGGCTACGGTCGACAGCACCTGACCCGTGTGCGCTCGCGGCGTTCGCGCTTTGTGAGGCAAGTAGCGAAGGAACAAAGCCGCGTCGCCGAGATGTCCGAGTTCGAGTTGCGGCTGCACATCCGGAACCTGCGCCGGAAACTTTACAGCGAGGGCCTCAAGGAGTCTCACATCGTCGAGGCGTTCGCGACGGTGCGCGAGATTTCACGGCGCAAGCTCGGTATGGAGCACTTCGACGTGCAGCTCATTGGCGGCCGGGTGATGCTGGACGGCAGGATCGCGGAGATGGAGACCGGGGAGGGCAAGACGCTCACCGCGACGTTGCCCGCCTGCACGGCAGCCATGGCGGGTATTCCGGTGCACATCGTGACCGTCAACGACTTTCTGGTCGAGCGCGATGCGGAGTGGATGCGTCCGGTCTACGCGGCGCTGGGGATCACGGTGGGGACGATCGTCGAGGGAATGGATCACGCCGCGCGACAGCAGGCCTACGCCTGCGACGTGGTCTACTGCACGAACAAGCAGCTCGTGTTCGACTACCTGAAGGATCAGCTCGTGACAGGGCAGAACACTGATCGCCTGCAGCTGCAGATCGAGGGACTGTTCAGCGATCGACCGCGCTCCAGCAAGCTGATGCTGCGAGGACTCTGCTACGCCATCGTCGACGAAGCAGACAGCGTGCTGGTCGACGAGGCGCGTACGCCTCTGATCATCTCGAACCGTGGCGACACGACGCAGGAAGAAGGCACCTACCGTGAGGCGATCGCAGTTGCCCGGCGGCTCGACCCGAACCGTGACTTCACGGTCAAGGCGAGAACCCGTCAGGTCGAGCTCACCGACTTCGGGAAATCCCGTGCGGCGCGTCTTGCCAACGGCTACGGCGGGATCTGGCGCGGCCGCAAACGTCGGGAGGAGCTGGTCAAGCAGGCGCTGGCGGCGTTGCACCTGTACGAGCTGGACAAGCACTACCTGCTGCGGAACGGCAAGGTGCAGATCATCGACGAGTTCACCGGACGCGTCATGGAAGATCGCTCCTGGGAGCGTGGTCTTCATCAGATGATCGAAACCAAGGAAGGATTCACCATCACCGGCAGACACGAGACGCTGGCGCGGATCAGCTATCAGCGGTTCTTCCGCCGCTACCTGCGGCTCGCCGGAATGACCGGAACCGCAAGGGAAGTCGCCAGCGAGATGTGGTCCGTGTACCGGCTGAACGTCGTGCGCATTCCCACCAACAGGAAGCTGCGTCGGACGCATTACCGGGATGAGGTGTACCCGTCGGCCGACGCCAAGTGGCGCGCCATCCTCACCCGGATCCGGGCGTTGCATCGGGCGGACCGGCCGGTGCTGGTCGGCACCCGTTCCGTCGCCGCGTCGGAGCATCTGAGCAGGATGCTGACCCAGAACAGTCTCCGTCACCGCGTGCTGAACGCGCGACAGGACGAAGAGGAAGCACAGATCGTGGCCCAGGCGGGGCAGCGTGGACGCATCACGGTGGCGACCAATATGGCCGGCAGGGGTACCGACATCCGGCTGTCCAGCGATGTGGAAGCGCTGGGCGGCCTGCACGTGCTCGGAACGGAACGCCACGAGTCCCATCGAATCGACCGGCAGCTGTTCGGTCGATCGGGACGGCAGGGAGATTCAGGAAGCTATCAGAGCATCGTCTCGCTCGAGGACGAGCTGATCACGGACTGTTTTGGCGCCCGGCTGGCGAAGCTGGCGCGGGCTGTCTTTCCGCAGAACAGGCGGCTCCCGTGGCTGATCGGCCAGCCGATTGTCTGGCTCGCGCAGAGGTCGGCAGAGCGGCACAACAGCCAGTCGCGGCGCGAGCTGCTGCGTATGGACGACAGGCTTGGGGATCTGCTCGCGTTTGCGGGCAGGCTGGAGTAGCGAAGGAAGTTGGAGGGGTTCGCGAATGGAGCTGAAAACCGTATTTTTGAGTATCGTCGTCTCACTGGCCGGCACCACCGCGGCGGCCGCTGAGCTCGCCTCTATCGAGGAGTCGTCCAGCCTGTTTCCGGCTGCTTCGGAAGAAGGTGGAGGGACCGGCTCCGGCTTCGACTTTCCACCGGCAATGGACCGGGAGTGTCTGCTCGAGCCGTCGCTCACGAGCAAGCTGGGATCGCCGGTACGCGGCGTTCTGTCTGACATTCTGGTGAAGCGGGGTGAGCTGGTCCGCAAGGGTCAGCCCCTGGCCCAGCTCGACGCGCGCGCCGAGAGGGCGGCGGTCGAGTCGGCTCAGGCACGGCTCGAGTATGCGGTGCGGCGGGTGGACAGGAACAAGGAGCTGTATCGCGACGAGCTGATCTCTCCCCAGGAGCGGGATGAGATCGAGACCGAGGCTGAGCTTGCGCGACTGGAGCTTCACGAGCGACAGACCGCTCTGGAAATCCGAACGCTGCGCAGTCCGCTCACCGGCATCGTGGTCGACCGGATCGGCGCCCCCGGAGAATTCGTGGAGGAGACCGAGGTGCTCGAGCTCGCGCAGCTGGACCCGCTGAATGTGGAGGTGGTCCTGCCGCTCGACCTGTTCGGCAAGATCCACAAAGGCATGCAGGCCGACGTGACGCTGCTGGGACCCATCGAAGGCAGCCACACGGCCGAGGTGGTGGTGGTCGATCGCGTGGTCGATGCAGCGTCCAGCACGTTTCGTGCGAGGCTGCAGATACCGAACGAAACCTATGCCATCCCGTCCGGATTGCGGTGCAGCGTGCGCTTTCCGTTTGATGGGGGTTAGCCAGCCGGGCCGGTGAAGCGGTGCCACAATGCGGGAAGCTCAGCCGCTCACCTTTGCACTGTTCGAGCGATCCCCGTTCCCGGTGGTCTCCACCGGCCTGCTCCTGCTGGCCTTCCTTCTGGCACTGCTGCTGATACCGGAGCTCCTTTCCGGACGACCGTTTCTCATCGAGCAGGGTGTACCCGGCTCTGAGCTGGGATGCCCCTTCATCCTCGGCGACTATCGTCTGGGTATCGTCAACGCCCTGCTTCTCGCCTACGTGGCATCGGCGCGCTACGTGTTCAGCAACCACTCCACCGCGAACGGCAGCCGGCTGGTGGACGGCTTCATCGATATGGACCGCTATGCATCGAAGCGGGGCTGGGGGTTTGTGCCCGGATTCGTCGGGATCGCGATCACTCTCGCAATCGCCTTCGACATCTCCGAGCGGAGGATCGAGTGGACCAGCGCGTACTGGATCACTCCGCATCTGTACAACTGGCTCACGTCCATGCCGTTGGGGTGGGTCGGGGGCCGGTTCGTGTTTGCGATCATCGGCAACGGAGTCATCATATCCCGGCTGGTCTATCAGCAGCCCATCGAGACCGTATTCAACCTGTCCGCCATGGACCCTGCCTACCGACAGAGCTCCATCGGTGCCCTGCTGCTGACGGTCTTTCTGGGGGGCGCGTCCGTTCACTTCGTCGATCCCGGTGCCGGGGTGGGGTCCGTGTTGCTGCTTGTCGTGGTGTTTGGTGTGGGTCTGACGTTCGCGAACATCCCGCTCATCGGTGCGGTGCGCAGCACCAGCCGGGCAAAGCGTCGCGAGCTGGAGGAGATCCAGCAGAAGATCGTGGAGTATCAGGGACGCCTTCTGGCGGGACAATCCGACGATGGGGCGATGGAAGCGCTGCTGAGTCTGGAGCGGCGGATTCTGAACAACATGGGCGCCTTCGCGCAGACCTACAACATCGCGCGACTCGTTCTCTATGGCACACTGGGGCTCCTGTCGTGGCTTGGCGCCGCAGCGGTGGAGCGCATACTCGATGCGCTGCTGGGCTGAGGTGCCCGCGGCCGGGTAGAAAAGAGAGGGAGGAACAACCGATGGCCGATCAAGCGGAAAAGTGTCGGGCGTTTGCGGCGCTGCATGCTCAAACCGGGGCCTTTCTGATACCCAACCCCTTCGATGTCGGCTCGGCACGGGTGCTGGAGGCACTGGGGTTTCCGGCACTGGCTACGAGCAGCGCCGGTTTTGCGCAGACCCTGGGCCGGGCCGACGGGGAGGTGACCCTGGAGGAAAAGCTCTCGCACTGCCGGTTGCTGGCCGCCGCGACGGGCATACCCATCAACGTCGACTTCGAGGACGGATTTGCGGACGAACCGGCAGGCGTCGCGCAGAACGTTCTGCGCGTCGCGGAAACAGGCGTGGCCGGCTGCTCTGTCGAAGACTTCTCGCGCACCGGGAAGACCGTGTTCGACTTCAATCTGGCCGTGGAGCGCGTGCAGGCGGCAGTGGAATCGGTGGCGAGCCTGGGCATGCCGTTTCAGCTCACCGCCCGTGCCGAAGGGTTGCTCCGACGGACGGGCGATCTCGACGAGGTGACCGGCCGCCTGGCGGCGTTCGCGGCCGCCGGCGCGGATGTTCTCTATGCGCCCGGCCTCGCGAGCCTCGAGCAGATACGGTCGGTGCGTGCGCAGATCGATAAGCCGCTCAACGTACTTGCACCGTTCCTGCCGAATGCTACGGTCGCGGAGCTCTCCGACGCGGGCGCGACGCGCATCAGCGTCGGGTCGGCGCTGGCGCCGCTCGCGATGGGCCCGGTGATCGAGGCCGGCCGGGAGATGCTGGATGCCGGGACGTTCACGTGGCTTTCGCGGATGCCGCGGGACCTGGCCGAGCTGCTCGGCGGCTAGCCCTGGACAGTACGCGTGCTCAGGTTGCGCTCGTGCGCAGATCCAGGGTGAACGGGTACTCCGGGTGCGGTATCTCCGGGGCGATCTGCATCTCTCCCTGGGAGCCGCCATGGTTCACGAAGCGGGCCAAACGCCTGGCTTCCGCTTCCCGGGCGTTCAGGGGAAACGTCTCGTAGTTGCGTCCGCCCGGGTGTGCCACGTGATACGTGCACCCGGCGATGGAACGGCGGTTGGGAATGTCGACGATGTCGAACACCAGTGGTGTGTGCACGCCGATGGTCGGGTGCAGGCTCGACGGCGGATCCCAGGCTTTGTAGCGCAGGCCGGCGACGTAGCTGCCGCGCACGCCGGTGGGCTTGAGCGGCAGCTTGCGACCGTTGCAGGTAACCAGATAGCGATCGCCGGGCACGCCGTGCAGGCTGACCTGCAGCCGCTCCACGGACGAGTCCACGTAGCGGGCGGTGCCCTGGGCGCCCGCTTCCTCGCCGAGCACGTTCCAGGGCTCGAGCGCCGTGTGCAGATCGAGCTGCATCTCGCGGGCGTTGATGGACCCGATGTGCGGGAAACGGAAATCCAGAAACGGCGCGAACCACTCCACCTCGAACGGGTAGCCCGCGTCGCGCAGATCGCGAATCACTTCGCGGAAGTCCTCCCAGACGAAGTGCCGCAGCATGAACCGGTCATGCAGCTCGGTGCCCCAGCGGATCAGGGGCGCCCGGTAGGGTGACTTCCAGAACCGCGCGACCAGGCAGCGCAGGAGCAGCATCTGCACCAGGCTCATGCGCGAGTGCGGCGGCATTTCGAAGGCGCGGAACTCGACCAGACCCTTGCGTCCCGTGGGGCCCGCCGGTGCATACAGCTTGTCGATGCAGAACTCGGCGCGGTGCGTATTGCCGGTGAGATCCACCAGGAAGTTGCGCAGCAGGCGATCCACCAGCCAGGGTTTGTCGTTCTCGCCCTCGGGCAGCAGATTGAGCGCGATCTCGAGCTCGTAGAGATTGTCGTCCCGGGCCTCGTCCACGCGCGGTGCCTGGCTGGTCGGACCGATGAACAGCCCGGAGAAGAGGTAGGACAGGCTCGGATGACGCTGCCAGTAGGTGAGCAGGCTGCCGAGCAGATCGGGCCGACGCAGAAACGGGCTGTCGGCCGGGGATGCGGCACCGAGCGTCACGTGGTTACCACCGCCGGTACCCGAGTGACGGCCATCGAGCATGAACTTCTCGGTGCCGAGCCGGGAGAGCCGGGCGGTCTCGTACAGGGTCTCGGTGTTGTGCTTGAGCTCGTCCCAGCTACCCGCCGGGTGAATGTTCACCTCGATCACCCCCGGGTCCGGGGTCACCTGGATGATCCTCAGACGCGGATCCCGCGGGGGCTCGTAGCCTTCGAGCACCACCGGTAGCTCGAGCTCGCCAGCCGCCTTCACCACCTGATTCACGAGGTCGAGATAGACCTCCAGATGCTCCTGGGGCGGCAGGAAGACGTGCAGGCGGCCGTCCCGGGCCTGCACGCAGATCGCCGTGTGCACGATCTCGATCTTGCGCCCGGAAGCACCACCGACGCGAGCGCGCACCAAGGACTCCTGCTCGGCCGGGGCGAGCGGATCGCGGGGCTCGAACGGATCCCGCTCCGGGTCGAACTCCCTCGGATCCGGCGCCTCCCACGGCAGCGAGCCCAGTGGCAGGCGGAATCCGATGGACGAGTCGCCAGGCAGGAGAAACATGTATCCGTCCCGGAAAGGCCAGGGACTGGTCAACCAGTGTCCATCTCCATTGCCGATCTCGCGCCACTTCAACGGCAGTGCGAAGCCGGTGGGCTTATCCAGCCCCTGATGAAACAGCTCGCGCAGCCGCCGCCGCTCCATCGGGTCGGCGAGCTTGCTGTCCGTCGGGGTCACGTTCTCGGGCAGCGTGCTCTCCTTCCAGAGGTAGTAGAGCGTGTCCTCGTACCCGGGCACCACGTAGTCCTCGGGCAGCCCGAGCTGGCGCGCCAGGGTGGTGATCAGGCGTTGCGCGTCGCCGGTGTCGAATCCGTGGTCGTGCTGGTTGGTGTCGATCCACTCGTCGACGGGCACGATGGCTTCGCCGTCGGTGCGCCAGAACAGGGACAGGGCCCATCGGGGCAGTGGTTCGCCCGGGTACCACTTCCCCTGGCCGAAATGCAGCACGCCTCTCGGCGCGAAGCTTTCCCTGAGTCGCAGCAGCAGATCGGAGGCGAGCTCGAGCTTCTTCGGTGACAGGGCGGTGTGGTTCCACTCCTCACCGTCCATGTCGTCGATGGACACGAACGTGGGTTCGCCACCCATGGTCAGGCGGACGTCGGCTTCCTCCAGGTCCCGTTCGATGTGCTCGCCGAGCGCGAGGATCGACGTCCATTGCGCATCGCCATAGGGTTTGGTGACCCGCGGGTCTTCCCGGATCCGCTCCACGCTGTTGCCGAACTCGAACGTCACCTCGGCGACGTCCGTGCTGCCCGTGACCGGAGCCGCACTCGCCGGTTCCGGCGTGCAGGCCAGCGGAATGTGCCCTTCGCCTGCCAGGAGCCCCGAGGTGGGGTCGAAGCCGATCCAGCCGGCGCCGGGCAGGTAGACCTCGGCCCAGGCATGCAGGTCCGTGAAATCAGCGCTCGGCCCGGCGGGGCCGTCCAGCGGTTTCACATCCTCCACGAGCTGAACCAGATAGCCGCTCACAAAGCGGGCGGCGAGCCCCAGGTGGCGGCAGATCTGCACCATCAGCCAGGCGCTGTCCCGGCAGGACCCGGAGCGACGCTCGAGGGTCTCCTCGCAGCTCTGCACGCCCACTTCCATCCGCACCAGGTAGCCGACGTCATGCTGCAGGCGCTGGTTGATGGCCACCAGGAAATCGACGATGTGCTGGCCGTCCGTCCGGTCGACGCCTGCGAGCCACTGCGTAAGCAGGGGGCCGCGCTCGCTGATCTCCAGATACGGGGTGAGATCGCGGGAAAGTTGCTCTCCGTAGCTGAAGGGGTAGTGCTCGGCCTGCTCCTCGAGAAAGAAGTCGAACGGGTTGATGGCCACCAGGTCGGCGATCACCTCGACGTCGATGGACAGTGCCCGCGCCTTCTCCGGGAACACGTAGCGGGCCAGGTAGTTGCCGAAGGGGTCCTGCTGCCAGTTCACGAAGTGCTCGCCGGGCTCCACCTTGATCGAGTATGCGTGGATGGGCGTGCGCGAGTGCGGCGCCGGGCGCAGGCGGATGATGTGCGGGTAGAGCTTGACGGCGCGGTCGTAGACATAGCGCGTGTGGTGCTTGAGCGCGACGCGGATGGTCATCGGTCCTGCCCCGCTTCCCGGCCACCGTCCGGTCCGGCATCCCAGACCGTGCTCCAGGTGATTGGTGGCAGCCGGTTGAAGGCCTCCCTCAGGTTCTGGTCCCAGAGTTTGTTGATCTCCTTGAGATAGTCGCTGTCGGCCCGGAACACGTAGTGACGCTGCAGGCTGAAGCTGTCGCGCTCGTAGACGAGCAGCTCGATGGGCGGGCCCACGGTGAGGTTGCTCTTCATGGTCGAGTCCATGGAGACCAGGCCGCAGAGGGCGGCCGTATCCAGGGTCGATCCGGGACGGATGATGCGATCGAGGATCGGCTTGCCGTACTTGCTCTCGCCGATCTGCAGATAGGGCGTTTCGGATGAGGTAGTGATGTGGTTTCCCTGGGGATAGACGAGAAACGTCGATGGCGTCTCGTCCGGTACCTGGCCGCCGATGATGAAGCTCGCTTCGAAGCTGGACGCGCTGCCGTGCTTTTCCTGCTGGATGGTGCTGCACTCACCGACGTAGTCCGCGGCATCCGCCATGTCCGTGACGGTGGCCAGGCTCCGCGGCAGACCCTGCTTGATGTGTCTCTGCATCAGCGTCACCACACCCTGGGTCGTCGCCAGGTTGCCGGCGGACAGCAGCACGAACCGACGTTCGCCCACCCCGAAGCGATGCATCTTGCTGTAGGTGCTGACCCGGTCCACGCCGGCATTGGTACGCGAGTCGGAGATGAAGACCAGCCCCGCGTCGACGGCGATGGAGAGACAGTAGGTCATTCAGGCGATTGCTCGAGCGAAGGGGAACATTTCGATTATTTTATTTTTTAAAAACATAGAGTTATAGAGTGTTTCTGAGAGAATGCCTCGCGGTTGCGGAATTCCGGTTGCGACGCGCTTTTCCGCGCTGATGGTGAGCATATCATTGACTTCCGATGGGATGACCGGCGGAGCGGAACAATGGTGCTGATTCGCGAACCGTATGGGGTGGTGCACACCGGCGTCGGGCTGATCCCTGCCGACGGCACCATGCTGCTCGCCGCACATCTCGCACGAAACCGTCGGATCACCGCCTGGGTGAAGGAAACGCTCGCCGAGCTGCGTGCAGATCCGGACGGTGTGCAGGAACGACCATTCGTCGTGTACGGCACCATGGCGGACGCCCGCTGGCTGAATGCCGGCCCGGGCGGTCTTTGACGGGGTTCACACTCCCGCGCGGCGCGTGCAGAGATACTGGGCCCGGACCCTGCGACACCGGATGTGGCGGATGGCGGAACGGACATTTCAGACCAGCACGCGGCTGCTCCTGTTTCTGACCTGCCTGCACACGCTGCCCGTCGTATGGCTGACGCCGGTCTCGGCCGGCACCGCACCCACTGCTGCACTGCTCTCGGCGGGTGTGGCCGGACTCTTCTCGTTCGACCGTGAAGGGTTCGCACTCGGCCTGATCGCCCTGGGACCTGCACTGATCTACGTGGGCCTTGCCTGGATCCTGGCCTGGCTGCTCGAGCGGTTTCTCCGCCGCCTGGGCCGCGTAGCGCGTCTCGTGACGCTCGGTGCCGTGGTGCTCGCGCTGCTGACCGCCGTCTACTTTCCCATCTACATCGTCGGTGGACACAACAGCTCGAGCAGCGCGAACCTCATCGGGCTGCTGGCCGGAGTGCCCCGGCCGGATCTGCTCATCGCCTACTGGGTCGGTCTGCATCTGCTGCTCGCGGGTCTGTACGGGGTGCAGTTTCTGCGCCCGGAACACCCGTCTTTCAGCCTGGTCGCCCTCTGGGGCGGCCCGGTTCTGAGGTTGCTGGCGGTGGTATCGGTTGCGGGTCTCGTGTATGTGAACTCAACGGACGTGATCTGTCGACCGTTGGCTCACCTCGGCGTCGACGCTGCGCAGCTCTGCCTGGCCCGGGCGGGGGGAGTGGAAGCACGGTCCTGGTACGAACGAGCGGGTGCCGAAGGCAACCAGGAGGCGCTGGTCTGGCTGGTGGCGAATACGCCGGACCGGCGGCAGAGGCTGGACTGGCTGCGCAAGGGCGCGGCTGCCGGCGTGCCGGAACTGCAGTTCGAGCTGGCGGGATACCTCCGACGCTATGGCGGTGCCGTCGATGAGGGGGAAGCCACGAGGTGGATGGAGGCGGCTGTGCAGGCCGGCTACGCTCCTGCACTGATGGTACGCGTCGAAGCGCTCACCGCCGAGGTGCTGCGCACCGGGTCCGCAGAACGGCTCGAAGAACGCAACGCGCTCCTCGAAGCTGCCGCCCGGGACGCGCTGCCCGAGGCGCGGCGCCGGCTCGGCGAGCACTACCTGCGGGGGAGCTTCGGCTATCCGGCGGACCTCGATCGGGCGGGAGATTACTACCTGGCCCTGTGCGCCGATCCGGCCGGTCAGGAACGCATGCGGGTGGTGGCGAACGCGGGTTCGGATGAGTCGCGCCTTGCCCAGATCGAGCGCTGGCGGGCCGGCCTCGCAACGAACGACCCGGACGTGCAGCTCGAGCTGGGCAGGCTCTACCTGGCCAGTCCGTTGCCGGGGCCCGATGTACGAGCGCGCGGCATCGCGCTGCTCGAAAGGGCGGCCGCGCAGGATCCTGCCGCGCGGATGGAGGTGATCCGGACTCTGCGTTCGGGCTCGCACGGCGTAGACCGGGATCTGGAGACGGCGCGCCGTCTGCTGCTGCAGGCGGCGGCGGACGGGGAGGCGGATGCAATGGCCCTCGTTGCGGAGGGCTACCTGAACGGACGCGACGGATTTCCTCGTGATCTGCCTGAAGCGCGCGTCTGGATTGGCCGGCTCATCGCTCACGAAGAGCGTCTCGGCGGTGCGCCCGCGCAGCGCCGCATCGCGTCACTGGCCTCGGAACTGGCGTACATCGATCGTCTTGAAGAGATGGCCGGCGGCGAGCTGCTCGGCGCGTCCGATCTCGATGCGTTGTCCGTGCGCAACGATGCAGAGTCGCTCTATCGTTTCGGATTGCAGCTGCTGGCGGTGGGTGAGCCGGCGGACCGGCGTGAGGGGGTGGCGCGCCTGCAGGCCGCCGCAGACCTGGGGCATGCGGGCGCTGCCTGGCGCCTGGTGGAGATCTACGAGCGGGGTTTTGCGGTCGAGCTCGACCCGGAGGCCGCCCGTCGCGAGCTGCTGCGTGCGGCGTCGCTGCATCACTTCGAGGCCATCCGGGAGCTCGCATCGCGCTACGAGTACGGCAAGAAGGGATTCGAGCAGGATCTGCCCCGCGCGATACGGATGTACCAGGACGCCCTCGCGGCCGGTCGGGACAACCGCTATGGGTGGGAGCTCAGCGACGACAACTTCAATCACTTCCAGTGGCTCGAGTCCCGACTCAAGCAGGCGCGCCTGAAGCAGGCGCGCCTGACGCAGACGGGCCAGAGCGGCTGAAGGCGCACTGGCATCGTGGCCGCACAACGGCTAACGTTTCCCGTTTGATCGGATTGGTGAGGACTCGACAGTGAGCGAAGCGAGCGAATTTCGTGCCGAGGTGGCTGCCTGGCTGGCGGAGAATTGTCCACCGGGTGCCAGAGGGCCGGGACAGATAGCGACGGGATCGAGCAAGATCAAGCTGGAGCCGGACGTGGCGCTGTGGCTCGAGCGCATGGCGGAGCGCGGCTGGACCGTGCCGACCTGGCCCACCGAGTATGGCGGCGGCGGCCTGAAGCCGGCCGATGCCCGGATCCTTTACGAGGAGATGGCCCGGATCAAGGCCCGCTCACCGCTGATGGGCATGGGCACCTCCATGATCGGTCCGACCCTGCTCGAGTTCGGGACCGAGGACCAGAAACAGCGTCACATCCCGAAGATCGCCCGCGGCGAGGTGCAGTGGTGCCAGGGCTACTCGGAGCCGAATGCCGGGTCGGACCTGGCTTCGCTGAAGACCCGGGCGGAGGACAACGGCGACCACTTCCTCATCAACGGTCAGAAGATCTGGACGTCGGGCGCGGCCACGGCCGACTGGATGTTCATTCTGGTGCGCACCGATCCGGACGCGCCGAAGCATGACGGCATCAGCTTCATGCTGCTGACCATGGATCAGCCGGGCGTCACCACGCGACCCATCCGACTCATCTCCGGCTCGTCGCCGTTCTGCGAGACCTTCCTCGACAACGCCATTGCGAAGAAGGAAGACCTGGTAGGCGAGCTGAACAGGGGCTGGACGGTCGGCAAACGGTTGCTGCAGTTCGAGCGCTCCGGCATCGGCGGGCTCACCGGCGGTGCCCGCGCCGCGGATCCGTCGTCGGGGCTGGTGAAGATCGCCAGGTCCTACGTCGGCGAGCAGGACGGCCGCATCGCCGATGAGGCCCTGCGCCGTACGGTGCTGGATCTGAACATGCGCCGCAAGGCGCTGAACCTGACCGCGCAGCGGGCGAACGAGGAGAACAGATCGGGCACCCCGGGCGAAGCCACGTCCATCTTCAAGCTCGTGGGTGCAACGCTGCAGCGCGATACCGCCGACCTCAAGCGGGACCTCATGGGATTCCGCGGTCTCGGTGCGCATGAGGAGGTCGGTTTCACGGCAGACGAGCTGAAGGCCACCGAGGAGTTCCTGCATCTGCGCACCACTACCATCTACGGTGGCAGCAACGAGATTCAGTCCAACATCATCGCCAAGCGGGTGCTGGGACTGCCCGACTGAGTTGCCGCCGTCGGCATCGGCCGCCGCCCCACGCCGGGCGGCACGTAACCCTGCGAAGCAACGTAGAAGAAGTATTGGGCCCCATTGAAGGTATCATGGGGCAAACCCTGGCGGAGTGAGCAATCGTGAGCACCATCGACAAGCTGGTCGACCAGCAGATCACCCTACACGAAGCCCAGCTCAAGCGGATCGACGAGCTGTTCCAGCGTGTCGAGCGCGCCGGCGACACCGACGGCGTCAAGGACCCGCTGCTGGCGGCGCTGGCCGACGAACGCAACACGCTGGCTTCCCTGCTCATGGATATGAAGAACGTGCCCCACGAGGACTGGCAGCAGGTGGCGGACAGGCACTTCGGACCGCTGGCGATCTGGGAAGCCCTTGCCCGTGTCCTGGAAGGCACCATCGAGCGCCTCGAGAAGGGCAGCCGCTGATCGGGACGCGCCGGAGCACCAGCGGCAGATGAGCACCGCGCTCACGGATATCCGGGTCGTCGACGTGAGCGGCACGATCGCGACCGGCTATTGCGCCAAGCTGTTCGCCGACTACGGCGCCGACGTGGTCAATCTGGAGCCGCCGGAAGGTTTTCCCACACGGCGGATACCGCCTTACCTGCCGGACGTGGACGCACCCGAGAACGCGGCCATGCATGCCTATCTGCACACCGGGAAACGCAGCGTGACGCGTGACGGCCTCCCGGCGACGGAGATCGATGCGCTGCTGCGCCACGCGGACCTGGTGCTGGACGACGGTGCGAGTCCGTTCGACCTGGCCCAGGTGACCGGCGTGCGCTGCACCGTCAGCTGGTACGGCCTGACCGGGCCGTACGCCGGCTTCGCCGGCACGGATGCACAGTGCTACGCGCTGAACGGCATGATGCGCATCATCGGTCACCCGGAGGGGCCGCCACTCATCCCGACCGGTTATCAGGCGCAGTTCGTGGCTGGAGTGACCGCCTACATCGCGAGCCTCGGCCAGGTGTTCGGCCGCGAGCTCGGTAACTGCCTGTCCGCCGTGCACATCGACACGAGCATCTTCGAGGCTACGATGTGCTTCACCGACGTCGGCGCCATCAGCGCGCACAACACCGGATTGCAGGCGGATCGGATGGGCGTGAATCGACTGCCGCCCACCTATCCCCTCGGGGTGTTTCCGTGTCGCGACGGCTGGATAGGGCTGACCGTGCTCACGCCGCAGCAGTGGCACGCCTTCTGTGCGCTGCTCGACATGGCCGAGTACGCGGAAGTGCCGCTGTTCCAGTCGGCGGGCGCGCGCGGAGAGGCCGCCGACGTGCTGGAGCCCGTCTTCACAGAGAAACTGCTCGGTTTTTCTGCCGAGGAACTCTTCTACCGTGGTCAGGACGCACGCATCCCGCTCGCCAGGGTACCGACGATGGAAGAGCTCTTCGGCGTGGATCAGTTCGTCGAGCGGCGGGCCTTCAGCGATGCCGTTGTCCCCGGCGGACGTGTGCTCACGGTGCCGTCGGTACCGTTCCGACTGTTCTCCACACCGCCGGCGTTCGGCGGGTCAGTGGCGGCGCTGGGCGCCCACAACGGGGACTTCGGATCGTGAGCGAGGCGCTCGGCGGAATCCGGATAATCGACCTCACCATGGGCTGGGCGGGCCCGCTCGCGACGCGCAATCTGGCTGACATGGGTGCGGACGTGATCAAGGTGGAGAGCTGCGAGCGTTTCGACTGGTGGCGCAGCTGGGAGGCGACCCCGGAGTGGATCGCTAATGACGGCGCGGAGAAGTCGGTTCAGTTCAACATGGTGAACCGTAACAAGCGGGGCATCACACTTGATCTGGAGCACCCGGAAGGTCGGCGGCTGTTGCTCGATCTGGTGGCCACCGCGAACGCGGTTGTGGAGAACTACTCGGGTGGGGTGCTGCCGAAGCTGGACCTCGGCTTTGAGGTCTTCCGTTCGGTACGCGAGGACGTGATCCTGCTGTCCATGCCCGCGTTCGGCTCCACCGGACCGTGGCGCATGTTCCGAGCCTACGGCAGCACCGTCGAGCAGTCGTCGGGACTACCCCATCTGCACGGCTATGCGGAAGATCCGCCAACGATGGTACACGTCGCCTACGGCGATGCGGTGGGTGGGTTGAACGGGGCGGCCGCGCTGCTGACCGCGCTTCGCCATCAGCGTCGCACCGGGGAGGGACAGTTCGTGGACCTCTCACAGGCGGAAAGTCTCTTCCCGCTGGCCGCCCACGGCATACTGGAATACGCGGCGACGGGGGCACCGCCGCCGCGGCAGGCGAACCGTTCGCGAACTTGCGCGCCGCACGGGGTGTATCCGTGCGCGCCAACCGAAGACGAGCCGGACTCCTGGCTCGTGCTGCAGGTGCAGACCGAAGATCAGTGGCAGTCCCTGGTATCCCGTGTTCCGGCGTTGAGCGACTTCGGCGGGCTCGAGGACCGGCTTGCCCGGGTGGATGCGCTCGACGCGGCCATCGCTGCCTGGACCCGCACGCTGACCGCATCGTCACTGATGCTGGAACTGCAGGGCCTGGGCGTGCCGGCTGCAGCAACACGCGCCATGGCCAACGTTCTGCGCGAACCCCAGCTCCAGGCCCGCCGGTACTGGCAGTGGCTGGACCGGCCGGTCGTGGGCAATCAACCGAATCCCGCAGCTCCGTTCCGGCTGGATTCCGAGCCCATTCCGATTCGCGCGCCCGCACCGACCCTCGGGCAGCACAACCGGGAGGTCCTGGGTGACATTCTGGGGCTGGACGACGATGCGCTCGCCTCCCTGGAGGCACAGGGCGTGATCGGTACCCGGCCGCAGCTGCCATCCCGGTGAGCGCGCATCACGTGACCGAGCGCGACTGCCCGGCTCAGCCGTCGTCGTCCCCGAGCGTCTTGCCGAGCTCCCTGGAGCCGTAGCCGGCGCCCGCGTCTATGGGTTCGTAGCCGAGATGCCTCGCGAGCGACATCATGCGCCGGTTCTCGGGCAGCACGTACATCTGCAGGTGCCGGATACCGGCGGCGCGCGCCAGATCGCGAAGCTCGACGAGCAGCCGGGTACCGATCCCGAGACCCTGCCAGGCGTCCGCGACCACGATCGCCACCTCGGCACGATCGAGCCCGGTCGTGGCCACGTAGCGGGCGACGCCGATCTGGGTTTCCCGACCCGCCGTGTCGACCGTCGCGATCAGCGCCATGTTGGCCGGATAGTCGACCTGCGTGAAGCGGTTCAGCAGCTCGGGCGTGAGCTCGCGTAGCGCCGAGTGAAAACGGTAGTAGCGGGATTCCGCAGAAAGATCACGCACGAAGGCAGCTTCGATCTCGCGATCGGCCGGATTGATCGGTCGTATGGTGATTGTCCTGCCGCCGGCCGCAAAGTCTACATGGACTCGAGGTGGCTCCACTTCCACGCTCAGCGACGGCTGGCCGACGCTACCACTTCGGATAGATGACCACGTCGATCCGCCGGTTGCGCTTGCGTCCCTCCTCGGTTTCGTTGTTCGCCACCGGGCGGGTTTCGCCGTAACCGAGCGCCGTGAGATTTGCCGGCGACACGGGCGTGTGATCCAGCAGGTACTGCTGGACGGCTTCCGCGCGGTGCTGCGAGAGCACGAGGTTGTTCGTGTCGGAGCCGAAGGCGTCCGTGTGGCCCTCGATGATGATGTTGCTCTCCGGGAACTCGTTGATGGCGCGCTCGAGGCTGTGCAGCAGCACCTGGTGCTCCGGTTTCAGGGTCGCGCTGCCGGGATCGAAGTTCAGGCCGATCATGCGCAGGACGATCCCGTCTCCCTGGCGGAGCACGACCGCTTCATCGTCCGTGAACAGCGCCTCCACCTTGGCAAGCTTCTGCTTCTGTCGCTCCTGGCGTTCGACGAGCTTGGAGAGCCGCTCCATGGAAGCCGTCTCCTGGACGAGGGTGTTTACCTGGATCTCACGATCCTCCAGGCTCGCACGCAGTGTCTTGTTCTCGGCCTGTGCCTTCAGGATTTCCGACTTGATCTGCTCGACCGCCTCTTCGTCGCCATTGTCGAAATGCACGACCAGGTCGTACAGATCGGCCAGGGAGGTCAGGCCACTCTCCCATTCCAGCAGCACGGACTCCAGAGACGTGTCGCCGGAGTTGATCGCCTGGGCAAGCTTGGATACGTAGATCGCGTGCTGCGCCTGGTGCTTGGCGGCGCGCGCCAGATTGCGCGGCTCGTCGGTGTCGTAGCGGTTTGTCTCGAGGCTTGTCTCGGCCCGGGCGAGCAGATCGGAGGCCGTCTGGTAGGACTGCGGCGCGAAGCGCTGGGCACGCAGGTCCTGCGCCTGCTCGAGCAGGGTTCGGGTTTCGTTCAGGTAGTTGGCCTTGATGGCGAGGAGCTCCGCTGCGCGGTACTCCGTTTCCGCCTCGCTCGCTTGCCGTTGAGCACGCTCGATGCGCTCCTTCTCCAGGCGCACGGCAGCATCCTTGAAGGTGACCTCTGCCGCGCGCCACTCGTCCGGCGCGTAATTCTCCGCGTCCGCATTCACCGCGTCGTCTCGGGCCGCGATGGCCGTCTGGAACGTGGTGGCCGCGAGCCCGGCCTGTTCGGCGGCCTTCCGGAACGCTTCGGTAGCCCGTTTCAGATCCCGGCGGATGGCGTCGATGTTGCCACCGCGCGTTAAGGTATCCTCGGCATCCCTGTAGTAGTCTGCGCCCTCGGAGTAGTTGGTCGGCGAAAGCAGGCTGGCCCGGGCACTGTTGGCCGTTTCGAGCGCGCCGTTGGCCTCCTGGAAGAGGGAGGAACGCAGTTCCTCGAGTACTTCGGAAGCCTGTATCGTCGTCGGCAGCAGGGCGGCCACCAGCAGCAGAGTCGTCACTAGAGTTGAGCGTTGCATGGGCGGATTATGCCATTTGCCGGTGTCGGCGACAGAGGTAACGGGGCATTGACATTGGAATTGATCGGGAGCGGAAAATGATCGATCTCAATCCGGAAACGGTACGCAACGTCATCAACATCGCCCGCGAGTTCCAGACCGAAGCGGACATGGACGAGGATACGGAGCCCGTGGCGTTTAGCGGTGACGAGGACTATGAGCAGCTCGCCGAGTGGCGAGGCGACGACCGCTTCGTGGAGCTGAAGAACGTCATCGAGGATCTGGAGCCGGATCAGCAACGCACTCTCGTCGCGCTGGCCTGGGTCGGCCGCGGTGACTACGACATCGAGGAATGGGAAGAGGCGTTGAAAGCGGCCGCCGAGGGCGCCACCGTGTCGACGGCGGATTATCTGATCGCGACGCCCCTGCTGGCCGACTACCTCGAAGAGGGGCTCAGCCAGCACGGCTACGAGGAGGAATGAAGGGCGCCCGCCCGGAAAAAGGTTCAGCGCATGCCAGATACGTCTTCCCGGAATCGCCGCCCGCACACGTTCGAGAACTTCGATGAGCACCCGTTTCATCGCTACCTGGGCCTGTCTCTTGTGGAGACCCGTGAAGACTTCGCGCGCCTGCGCCTGACCATCGGCGAGCAGACCCCTACGGGTATCGGTGGCAGCGTGAACGGCGGGGTGATTGCCACCATGGTGGACATGGCGGCCATTCCCGCCGTGTTCTCGGGTCTTTCGGCAGGCACCCAGCCGGCCGGGACCGCCGATCTCCAGGTAACTTATCTGCGTCAGTCGCACGGCCGGTGGATCGACGCCGAGGCCACGGTGATCAAACGCGGACGGCAGCTGTGCACTGTGGAGGTGAGCATCGTGAACGACAGGGGCGAGCTCTGCGCCCGCGGACGCGTGCTCTACGCGCTGCGCGCCGGGTGACGCACGTTCACCCGGATCGCACTTCATTCGGATCGAGGAGGGAGAGGGGAGATGGAATCGGAGCTGACGTTCGATGTGGAAGGGCACGCGGCGGTGCTCACGCTGAACCGCCCGGAGAAGCTGAACGCTCTGTCGGCCGACCTGCGCGATGCGCTTGCCGCCGCCCTCGCCGAGGTGCGCGCGCGCGACGAGATCCGAGTGGCGGTCATCACTGGCGCCGGCCGCGGATTCTGCTCCGGCGCCGACCTGACGGGCATTCGCCCGGACGCGCCGGCACCCGCGCAGAACGAGCTGCTTGACGAATTCGGCTGGGTGGGACGTCAGGCCATGAGCATCTACCGCCTGGACAAGCCGGTGATCGCGGCCGTCAACGGGGTGGCCGCGGGTGCCGGGATGAGCCTGGCGCTTGCCTGCGACGTTCGGGTGGGCTCGGAGAAGTGCCGCTTCAAGTCGGTGTTCATCGAACGCAATCTGTCGCCGGACTCGGGATTGAGCTACTTCCTGCCACGAGTCGTGGGTCAGTCCCGCGCGGCGGACCTGATCTACACGAGCCGCGCCGTGGATGCCGAGGAGGCCTACCGGATCGGGCTCATCGACCGGCTCGTGGGGCACGAAGGGCTCATGGACGAGGCGCTCGCTCTGGCGGCCGCAATGGCTCAGTGGCCGCCGCTCGCGCTGCGTTCCTCCAAGCGGGTACTGCAGCACAGCGTGGAATCCGATCTGGAGGACGCGCTGCGTTACGAGATGGTTGGCCTCGGTCACGCGCGAAAGGCGAAGAACGACGCCCGGGAGTCGCTGGCGGCCTTCCGCGAGAAACGCAAGCCGAACTACACGGGCACCTGAAAAGGGGTCGCCGGGTTGTCCTCGGGGGAGGCGATTCGTGCGCTGATCGGCCATCCTGAACAGAAGTAACTAGTATGTAGTATTGCTACATACTATTTACTGGAGTAGCATTCCCGCTCGATTTCCGCCTCACACCGGGAGGGCCTTCAGATCATGAGTCAGCAAACCGTCGAATCCACGCCCCAGACGCCGCACGATCCGGCATTACGATCCCTGGCGGAGATCGACATCTCCGATCCGGGCCTTTTCGAGCACGATACCTGGCACGAGGTCTTTGCCCGGCTGCGACGGGAGGCGCCGGTGCACTACCAGGCCGAGAGTCCGTTCGGGCCCTTCTGGTCGGTCACCCGCTTCGAGGACATTCAGTACGTGGACAAGCACCACGAGATCTTCTCCTCCGAGCCGACCATCCTGATCGGCGACAACCCGGAAGACTTCGAGCTGCAGAGCTTCATCAGCCGTGACCCGCCCGTGCACGACGTGCAGCGCAAGGCGGTGCAGGGGGTGGTGGCGCCGCGCAATCTGGCCGAGCTCGAGCCGATCATCCGTGGGCGCGTGCAGGAGATTCTGGACGGCCTGCCGGTGGGGGAGACGTTCAACTGGGTAGACCGGGTGTCCATCGAGCTCACCACCCAGATGCTGGCGACCCTGTTCGATTTTCCGTTCGAGGATCGGCGCAAGCTGACCCATTGGTCGGACGTGGCGATTGCCACGCCGGAGCTTACGGGCGGTGCCATCGACGACGCCTATCGACGCAGCGAGATGGCCGAGTGTCTCGCTTACTTCACCCGGTTGTGGCACGAGCGCGAGAGCCAGCCGCCGAAGTTCGATCTCATCTCCATGCTCATCCACAGCGACGGCACCCGGGACCTGGTGAATCAGCCCATGGAGTTTCTGGGCAACCTGCTGCTGCTCATCATCGGCGGTAACGACACGACCCGGAACTCCATTTCCGGCGGCGTGGTGGCCCTGAATCAGAATCCGGGCGAGTACGACAGGCTGAGAAGCGATCCGTCGCTGATTCCGAGCATGGTCTCGGAGATCATCCGCTGGCAGACGCCGCTCTCGCACATGCGGCGCACGGCCAGGGTGGACACCGAGCTTGCCGGGCAGCAGATCCGGCAGGGCGACAAGGTGCTGATGTGGTACGTCTCCGGCAACCGGGATGAGACTGCCATCGACCGCCCCGACGAGTTCATCATCGACCGGCCGAATGCACGGCATCACCTGTCCTTCGGCTTCGGCATCCATCGCTGCATGGGCAACCGGTTGGCGGAGATGCAGCTCAGGATCGTCTGGGAAGAGATCATGCAGCGTTTCCACGCCGTGGAGCTCGTCGGCGAGCCGGTTCGAGTTCGGTCGAACTTCGTCAAGGGTTACTCCGAGGTGCCCGTACGCGTGCACCCGCGAGGCTGAGTCGGGCGGCTCTCATGGCAGACGGGCCGACGCTCAAGATGAAAGACCTGGAGGCTCTGACGGACGTCAGCCGCGAGGCCATCCACTTCTACCTGCGCGAAGGGCTCCTCCCGGAGCCTTCCCGCCCGAAACGCAACGTTGCGCTCTACTCGCAGGAGCACGTGCAGCGGATCCGGCTGATCAAGCGATTGCAGGAAGAGCGTTTCCTGCCGCTCGGCGAGATCAGAAAGCTGCTCGATCGGGCATCCCTGCCGCCGGTGGAAGGGAGTGGCGGGCTGGCCGCCTTCGAGCTGTCCGTGCAGGCACTGCTGAACGGAGACGTGCCGGAACCCGATCGTGCGATCGGGGATGTCGCTCAGGCATCCGGCGTGCCGGAGGGGGAAATCGAGCGGCTCGTCTCGCGGGGCGTGATCCGGATTGTCGATGACGGCGAGCAGCGCTGTCTCGACTTCCGGGATGCTGCCATCGTCGAGCAGTGGGGCCGGCTGCTCGCCGCCGGGTACGCGGACCGACCCGGTTACGACGCCGACTACCTTGCCCGCCTGGCACAGACCATCGAGGCGCTGGCGGAATTCGAGGTGGATGCCTTCCTGGAGGGGTCCGGCCGCGATCTGAACGACGAGGCGGCGGCGCTGGCGACGCGCGGCATCGAGATCAGCAACGAGATCCTGGTGCGCCTGCGCACCCAGGCGCTGCTGCGGCGCCTGTCAGCGGTGGTCAGCGGCGACGGTCAGTCGTAGCCCGGCGGCGGTGTGAAGGCGCCGATTTCGTTGCCGATCTGCCGCGCGAACTCGATGGTGCGGTAGTCCCGGTAGGGGGCGCTGAC
>JASFLG010000002.1:0-30247 GCA_050118205.1 Pseudomonadales bacterium | reverse complement strand
ACCCCCAGCAGATAGGTGGTGGGGGTGCGCACGCCGCACGCGGTCTCCGGTCTGTCGGTCCACGCGATACGTACGCCGGGCCTCCGGAGCAGGTTCTGCGTGAGGTGGGCCTGCACCGCCTGGTGCAGACGGCTCGCGTGATCGGTGGGCTGGCCACCCTCCAGGCTCACCACCTGAATGGTTTCGCCCTTGAAGCGCGGGTGTTCGCCGAGGGTCTCGCCGAGCTCCGGGAGCACGTCGCTGTCCAGCCAGCGGCCCAGACTGCCCCCGAGCAGTCCCGATTCGGCGCCTGCAGGCATTGCCAGCAGAGATGCGATCAGGAGGATGGCCGCAACGCTCGAGCGATGTCCGGCACGGTGCGTGCGCGACGGCAGGTCAGGATGCGGCCACATGGCGAACGTCTCCGTAGCGGTCGATCACCAGCTGGCCGCTGTCCACCCGGTGCAGGTAGTCCTCGATCTGGTGGCTGATGCGGTCCGGCAACGCGATGCCCCAGCGGTAGCCGTCGATGTCGCTGCGCGCTCCGCGCAGCGCATCGACGATCAGGCTCGGGATCGATGCCTTCAGAAGCTCGTAGACCTGACCGGGGGATCGGCTCTCGAGAAACCGGTAGCTTCCGTCCAGGGCCAGCACGTCGTGTGCCTGGAACGCGTAGACCGTGATATCGCCCCGGGCGATCAGCCTCAGGAAATCACCGTCCGATGCGAAGCGCAGAACCAGGCCCGGTTCGTCGGTCGGTCGGGCCGCGTCCATCGGCGGCGTGTCGGCTTTCTCCCCGGGCGCGTCGGTGCTCGCGACGGGGGTTGGCTGGGCGGCCGGTGTCGGACGCGTGGGCGCCGGCGCGGGTCCGGCCGCTGGTGCCGGTTCTGTCGCTGGCGTCTGTTTCATCGCTGGCGTCTGTTTCGTCGCTGGCGGCTGTTTCGTCGCTGGCGGCGCCGCCCCGACGGGCTCCGGCTCGGGCTCCACGGGTGCCGGCGTAGCGGCCGGCGTCTCTCTCGGCGCCACCTCGGCGGCAGCCGTCTCCGTCGGTGCCGCGTTCTCCGAGGCTGCCTCGGCCGGCGTCACGTTGCGCACCAGGGCCAGGATGGCGATGAGGCAGAAGGCGATGATGGCCATGAATCGCATCACGTCCGCCTGGAGCTCGCTGTCGCCCGTGTACGGCTGGCTGGTAGGTATCATGGTGCGTCGGTGTCCTTGTCAGGATACGGACCGGGTCGGGCTGCTTTTTTCGCGACGGATGCCTCCAGCCGACGGGTCACGGCAATCAGCTCGTGCAGGTCGCGCCGGCTGTTGGCGTCGTAGAAGGTGTTCAGGCGGGCACCAACCATCATGGTCTTGCCGAGGCGCATCAGATAGCTGCCGACCCCGCCGACGATGGTGGTGGTCAATGCCAGCAGGATGCCGCCGTCGACCAGCTTCTGGAGCACCGACCCGGCGCTGTCGATCAGGGCCTCACCGGGATCGCCGAGGGCCGCCTGCAGGGCGCTGCGCATGCCGACGGCGGTCCAGATGACGCCGATGCCGACGAACAGGTGGATCCACACGTCGAGGAGCTGGTCGAGCTCCACCACCTCGGTGAATCCGGGTTGCCCGCCGTCGCCGAGCAGGCGGTTCAGACGGGTGAGGTTCATGACGTAGAGGGTCAGGGTCAGCGCGAACAGCCACACCGACTGACCGAGATTGGCATCCAGCCAGCCGCCCAGGGTTACACGGGATGAGGCGTCGGCCGGATCGGGCGGCGCCACGATGAGGAGCGCGATCAGGGTCAGCACGACGCCGGTCCCCGCGCCCCAGGCGAATCCCCAGAGGCGGGAGCCTGTGACCACGGTTTCCGCCGTCGTGTCTGCGCGCTCCGTCGAGGTCACCGGCGGTCTCCGCCCGACTGGCAGGCCCGGCAGGTAGCCTCGAGCACCAGATCCGTTTCCTTGAGCAGGTTGTCGGCGCGATAGAAGCTGGCTGCGTCGTTGCTGGCTCTGAGCAGCCCGAGCTCCTTGTCATGCAGCTCCGCCTGCATGTCGGACATCACCTGCTTGCGGATGGGACAGGTCTGGGAGCACGTGTTGTAGTCCCCCTGCAGGGAGACGAACTTCACGTTGAAGTAGCGGTTGTACAACCCTTCCGCCTGACGACGGCTGATCACCCCCATGTCGTTCACCCGCATCAGGTGATCGCTGAAGTAGCGACGGTTGTTCTTGTCGGGATTTTCCTCGGCGAGGGCGAGCAGCGACTGGAAGTAGCTGTCGAACTGATACTCGCAGCCGCTGCCGAGCTTGGTCTCCACCGTGCGCATGGCGCTGTCGAGATCGCTGCGCAGGTTCACCGCGCAGTAGTCGGGGTCCGTCGTCGTGCACGCGGCAGCCAGCACGAGCAGCGGTACCACGAGCAGCATTTTCGCTTGTCGTTTCATGGTTTTCTCCTGTGGTTCCGTGGGAGCCGGCTCACATCGCCAGGGGGCTCACGAATTCGGGTTCGCCGATGGCGTACGGCGGGGACGCGATCGGCGCGTCCATCGTGGTCTCGCCGAAGAGGATTTCCTTCACACCGCTGACGACCTCGTTCATCTCCGGCGTGATCATGCCGAAGGACTGGTTGAGCTGTTCCATGAGCGCGGCCCGGCTGATCTCCTGCTGGGTAGCGGCGATCAGCTGGGAGGCCTCCTCCATGTCCAGGTAGATGTCGGAAGCCACGACGGCCAGCGACTGACCCGGCGCGCTCTTGCTGGTGGCCACCAGGTTGTAGTACTGCTTGAAGCGATCGGATAGGCGGACGCCGGACCGGCCACGGAGCACGGGCCGATCCTCATCCGCCGCCGCCGAGCCCACCTCGCCGAGCAGGGTATTCTGCAGGGATGTGGGGGTGGTGCGCTGGCCGAGCTCCTGGCGCAGGCGCTTCTCGAGGCTCGCGCGGGTGGAGTTCACGGCCCGTTCCATTTCCGGCAGGCGGTCGCCCATGACCTCGAGCATCTCCAGGTAGGTCGCACCGAGCTGTCGGGCGATCCGGTCACAGCCTTCATCCCCGTCGGCGCCCTGACAGAGGCTCTCGGTGTACAGCTGCTGCTGCATGTCCAGCTTGTGAATGATCTGGGCCAGATTGTTCTCCAGCTCCTCGGCCACCTGGCCGGTCTCGCGGATATCCTCCAGCACGGTGGTCGGAAAGAGTCTGACCACGGGGCCGGACACGGCGGCCTGGCTTGCCGCGGTGCCGAGCAGACAGCAGGTCGACAGGGCGAGCGCCGCCAGCCGGATGCCGCGCGCGGTCTTCACGTGAGTGGTTTTAGGGTTCATCTCGAATCTCCTGGAATGTTGGCGGGTCGCACCGCCCGTCGTCGTGGAACCATCGTCCCTGGTTGCTGATGAACGCTGCCTGAACCGTCAGGGGCTGCCTGCGGAGGAGGGGGAGAGCGCGACGCGCACGCGCACGGTGTCTCCCGGATCTTCGCTCATGCGTTTTTCGAAATGGCGGCCGGCGTATTCGTAGGTCACGTCGTATGCCGTCACGGCTTCCGTGACCTCGCTCCGGTACGTCGTACGGCAGACCTCGGTCGGATAGTCCCGCCGTTGACGCTGGCGGGCCGCGTCCCGCGCGATCGACGAGCCGGCCAGAGCCCCGACGATGGTGAGGGCCTTCTTGCCGTTACCGCCGCCGAACTGGTTGCCGATCAGGCCGCCGACGAGGCCGCCGAGCAGGCTCGGCACGAACTGACTGCCCTCGTTGCGGCGGTAGGCATAGTCGTCGGCATAGCGAACCGTCGAGCACTGACGGACCGGTTGCCTGAGGGTGTGCTGGCTGACAATCGGCTGCACCGCAACGACCGGCGCCGAGACGTAGTAGCTCGTGGGGGGATTGGCCGCGTATCCGCCGGCGCTTGCGACGGCGGGCAGCCAGACCGCAAGCACGGCCAGCGCGGCAGATGTGAACCCCTTTCTCATGCGTCCTCTCCGTGACGGTGACTCCATACCGATGGTAGGTCGGACAAGCTAAACAGAAGCTGAACGGGACGAAGGCGGCCTCGAGAGGTGGGCCTTGGCAGGGGCTATGTCAACTTTAAATTACATCGAGTCTGATATATCTAACATCGTTCGATCCGGGTGGAGAACGTCGATGCGCGGTACGAGGAGCCTCCCGTGGGCCGGGTGAAGAGCCGGGGGCGGATCAGCAACCGGATCCGTCGCCTGCGCTTCGAGACGGACGAGATGACCCAGCAGGAGCTCGCCGAGCTCATCGGCGTGACCCGGCAGACGGTCATCGCCATCGAGGCCGGGCGCTACGCCCCGTCGCTGGAGGTGGCGTTCCGGATCGCCTGCGTGTTCGACGTGCCGCTCGAGGACGTGTTCCGCTATGACCCGCATGCCGGCGACTGACCCTGAACGGGAGCGCCCGGCCGGAATGCCTTGACAGCCGTCCGCGATCCCGATGAACTGATTTCGTGTATCTCAAGCCGGTATCGAGACGGATCTCGTGCACGTCACGCTGACCCTCACCCTCTGGATTGGCGCGTGGCTGCTCTGGAGTGGTCTTTACACGCCGTTGCTCATCTCGCTGGGTGTCCTGTCGTCGCTGCTCGTGCTGCTGCTGTCGCATCGCATGGGATTCGTCGAGAGCAACCTGTACAGTCCGCGCCTGTTTGCGCGTCTGCTGCCGTTCTGGGGCTGGTTGGCCGGGCAGCTGGTCAGGGCGAACCTGGACGTCGCGCGGATCGTGCTGAGTCCCCGATTACCCATCAGCCCGACGGTGATTCGGCTGGACGCGCTGTCGACCGATCCGGTCGGTCAGGCGATACTCGGCAACGCCATCACCCTGACCCCCGGTACCGTGACCATCGACGATCACGACGGCAGCCTGTTCGTTCACAGCCTCACCCGCGAAGGGGCACTGGCCCTGTGCGAAGGCGAGATGAACCGGCGCGTGGCCGCGCTGCTGGAACGCTGACATGTTCACCGTAGCCTCCGTTGCCATTCTCCTGACCATGATTCTCGCGCTGTTCCGTGCGCTCTCGGGACCCAGCGTTTACGACCGGGTGCTCGCGGTGAACATGTTCGGCACCAAGACCGTCCTGCTCCTCTCGGTGGTGGCATTCCTGTACGGCCGCCCCGACTTTCTCGATCTCGCCCTGGCCTATGCCCTCATCAACTTCATCGGTGTGCTGGCGGTGCTGCAGTTCTTCCAGGACCGCCAGCGCCAGGGGGGCGCCACCGACAGCGGTGCAGAGGATCGCTGAATGGCGCTGGTGCTGGACGTTCTCAGCTGGCTGCTGCTTTTGCTCGGCGGAGGATTCGTTCTGATCGGCGGGATTGGCGTCATGCGCCTGCCGGACCTCTACACCCGAATGCACGCAGCAAGCCTCACGGATACCCTGGGCACGCTGCTCATACTGGGCGGTATCATGCTGCAGGGTGGTTTGACGCTCGCGACCATCAAGCTCGTCGCCATCGTGCTGTTTCTGATGGTCACGGGACCGACCGCCACCTACGCGCTTGCCAACGCGGCGCTGCTTTCCGGACGGCTCCCCGCCAAGGCGGATCTGCCTGAGGATCTGCCGTCGTGACGGTGCTGTTCGGTCTGTTTCTGCTCACGCTTCTGGTGATCGCCGCGCTGGGAATCGTACGCGCCGCCAACCTGTTCACTGCCGTGATGCTGATGGGAATCTTCTCCCTGATCATGGCCCTGATCTTCTTCATTCTGGATGCGGCGGATGTGGCACTCACGGAAGCGGCCGTGGGCGCTGGTATCTCCACGGTTCTGCTGCTGGGTGCCCTGGCGCTGACCCCCTCCCACGAACGCCGGGCGCCGCCTCAGTGGCTGGCGCTGATCGTGGTCACGCTCACGACGCTTCTGGTGGTCTACGCTACCTTCGAGACGCCCAGGCTGGGAGATCCGCAGGCGCCGGTTCATCAGCATGTGGCGCCCTGGTATCTGGAGCGGACTCCGGAGCTGCTGGACATTCCCAACGTGGTCACGGCGGTGCTCGGATCGTTCCGGGCCTATGACACGCTGGGTGAGGTGATCGTGGTCCTCACGGCCGGGATCGGGGTGCTGTTTCTACTCGGCCTCCCTGGTGCGGTCGGCGACCGCCGGTCGGAGGACGTGGCCACTGGCCGTACGTACCTGAATCATCACCTCGTTCCTCAAGTCGTGGGGCGACTGCTGGTGCCATTCATTCTTCTTTTTGCCCTGTACGTACAGTTTCACGGTGAGTACGGCCCGGGCGGGGGGTTTCAGGCCGGCGCGATCTTTGCTGCCGGTATGATTCTGTACGCGCTCATCGAAGGCGAGCGGGAGGCACTGGAGATCATCTCACCGCGGCTGCTCGTCGGCCTCATGGCCGGGGGCGCTCTCCTGTACGGTGGCGTGGGCATTCTGAACATGCTGCTCGGCGGTAACTTTCTGGAGTACGGTGTGATGTTGGCCGATCCGGTCAAGGGTCAGCAGTGGGGTGTGCTGATCATCGAGCTTGGTGTGGGGATCACCGTGACCGGCGTCCTTCTGGCGATCTTCCACGCCTTCGCTGCACGGGGCCGCTGACCGTGGAGCTGCTCGGTCTGTACAACTACTGGGTGTTCGCCGTCCTGCTGATGGTCGGGTTCTACGCGGTGATTGCGAAGCCCAACATGATCAAGAAGCTCCTCGGCATCAGCATATTTCAGGCCGCGGTGTTTCTTCTCTACATCACCATGGACAAGGTCGATGGGGGCACGGCGCCGATCATCCGGAAAGGCGTCGAGGACGCGATCTATTCCAATCCCCTGCCGCAGGTGCTGATCCTCACCGCCATCGTCGTCGGGATCTCCACCCTGGCCCTTGGCCTGGCGCTCGTGGTCCGGATTCACGAGGCCTACGGCACCATCGAGGAAGACGAAACTCAGCGGCTGGATATCGACGAGTGAGCGTGCTGGAGCAGCTGCCTGCCCTGCAGGTTGCGGTGCCCCTGCTCACCGCGCCGGTCTGCCTCCTGCTACGCGCCCCCCGGTTGGCCTGGGCGGCGGCGACGGCGGCGAGCGTCATGGCGTTCGCCATCTCGATCACTCTTGCCGTCGATGTCCGGGCAGGGGGTGTTCTGACCTACGACATGGGCGGGTGGCCACCGCCGTTCGGCATCGAACTGCGTATCGACGCGCTCAATGCATTGGTGCTGTTGCTGACCACCGGTTCGGCGGCGCTTGCGTTGCTCTGTGGCGAGCGCAGCCTCGCCCGGGAAATCGATGACAGTCGCAAGCCGCTGTTCTTCGCGGCCTGGCTCATCGCGCTGGCGGGTCTGTCCGGAATCGCCGTCACAGGCGACGCCTTCAATGTCTTCGTGTTCATGGAGATCTCGTCTCTTGCCACCTACATTCTGATTGCGGCCGGATCGGATCGACGGGCGCTGACCGCGACGTTCAAATATCTGGTGATGGGAACGGTTGGGGCGACCTTCTACCTGATCGGCGTCGGGCTCGTGTACATGATGACCGGGACACTCAACTTCGCCGACATGGAGATGCGTATCGCCGATGTCGCCGATCAGCGACCGGTTCTGGTGGCTGCCGGCTTCATCACCATCGGTCTGGCGCTGAAGGCTGCGCTGTTTCCGCTGCACGTCTGGTTACCCAATGCCTACACCTACGCGCCGAACGTGGTCACCGCCTTCATCGCCGCGTGCTCCACCAAGGCGGCGATCTACGTGCTGCTGCGTTTCGACTTCTTCGTCTTCCAGGGAAACCTCGCCGGCCACGCCGTGCAGTTCGCCAGCTTTCTGATGCCGCTGGCGCTGCTCGGAATCCTGGTCGGCTCGGCCGTCGCCGTGGTGGAAGGCCACCTCAAGCGACTGCTGGCGTACTCCTCGGTCGCGCAGATCGGCTACATCCTGCTGGGGGCGAGCTTCTCCACCACCGCCGGGCTCACCGCCGGCGTGGTGCACCTGTTCAACCATGCGCTGGCCAAGGGCGCTCTGTTCCTGGCCGTGGCGGCGTTGGCAGTGCGGCTGAAGGGCCTCAGGCTCGATGACATCGGTGGCGTCGGCCGGCAGATGCCCTGGACCATGGCAGCACTTGTGCTCGCGGGGGCGAGCCTGGTGGGCATTCCGGGCACCGCCGGATTCGTGTCCAAGTGGTTGCTGCTCGAGGCAGCGCTGGAGCATGGCGTGCTCGGCATCGTTGCCGTGGTGGTCGTGCTTGTCAGTTCCCTCGCGAGCGTGGTCTATGTCTGGCGAATCATCGAGCGCGCTTACTTCGGCACCGGCGCTACCGCGGCGGGCGAGGCGCCGTGGCCGATGCTGACGGTGCTCTGGGTCGCGGCGCTCGCAAACGTCTACTTCGGTGTCGTGCCGGGCCTGCCCGTGGGCCTTGCCGAGTCGGCCGCCGACGAGTTGCTGAGCCACCTGCCGTGACCGCCCAGACCGTCATCGTCGCGTCACTGCTGCTGCCCCTGGCCGGGGCGACGCTGATCGTCCTGGCGGGACGCTGGCCCAACCTGCGCGAGGCGGTCACGCTTCTCACGGCCTCCGTGCTCGCGTTGATGGTCTGGTCCCTCGTTCCCGGAATCATGGCTGGCGAACGTCCGGGTTTGCAGGTCGCGACGCTGTTCGAGGACCTGTCCATCGCGTTCTCGGTCGAGCCCCTCGGCATGCTGTTCGCAGCCCTGGCATCCACCCTCTGGATCGTCAACTCGATCTACTCGATCGGTTACATGCGCGGTAATGCCGAGAAGCACCAGACCCGGTTCTACGTCTGCTTCGCGATCGCCATCGCCGCAACCCTGGGCGTTGCATTCTCCGACAACCTGCTCACGTTGTTTCTCTGCTACGAGATGCTGACCCTGTCGACCTACCCGCTGGTCGCGCACAAGGGAGACCCTGACACCGTACGGTCGGCGCGCGTGTATCTCGGCATCCTGCTGGGTACCTCCATCGGGCTGTTCCTGCCCGCGGTGATCTGGACCTACCTGGCAGCAGGGACACTGACTTTCACACCCGGCGGTATTCTGAGCGGCGCCCTGGCCGGCCCGGCGCTGGGTCTGCTGCTGGGCCTGTACGTCTTCGGTATCGGCAAGGCGGCGGTGATGCCCGTGCACCGGTGGCTGCCGGCGGCGATGGTGGCCCCGACGCCGGTGAGTGCTCTCCTGCACGCGGTGGCGGTAGTCAAAGCCGGCGTGTTCACGGTCAGCAAGGTGATCATCTACGTCTTCGGCGTTGACACACTGTTTTCGGACCCTTCCGGTCACTGGTTGCTTTACGCTGCGGCATTCA
Organism: Pseudomonadales bacterium; assembly: GCA_050118205.1. GTDB lineage: Bacteria > Pseudomonadota > Gammaproteobacteria > Pseudomonadales > Azotimanducaceae > SZUA-309. The sequence goes on along the minus strand of JASFLG010000002.1, from coordinate 21,027 downwards.
CCATCGTCGCTGCGAGCGTCGTAGCACTGCGTCAGCAGAATCTGAAGCGAATGCTCGCTTACTCCACCATCGGTCAGCTCTCTTACGTGATACTGGCGGCCGCCGTGCTCACGCCGCTCTCCGAGGTCGGTGCAGCCGTGCATATCGTTGCTCACGCCTTCGGCAAGATCACGCTGTTCTTCGCTGCCGGCGCCATCTACACGGCGTCGAAGAAGACCGAGCTGGACCAGCTGCGTGGTATCGGCGCACGGATGCCCTGGACGATGGCGGCGTTCACCATTGGGGCTCTGTCCATGATCGGCGTGCCGCCGACTGCAGGTTTCGTCTCCAAGTGGTTCATCCTGGCGGGCGCATTTCAGAGCGACAACTACGTCGCGATATTCACGATCATTCTGAGCACGGCACTGAATGCCGCCTACTTCCTGCCCATCGTCTTCGCAGCCTGGTTCGCCCGGGAAGCGCCGGGCGGGAAGGTGCACGGCGAGGCGCCGCTGCCCGTGGTACTGGCGTTGTCGGTCACGGCACTGGCGACGCTGGGATTCTTCTTCTTCAACCAGGGCGTGCTGGACCTGGAGGGTCAGCTGGTAGGGCAGGTGCCATGACGGCGAACGACAAGGACAGGCAGTCCGGCTCTGCGGAGCCGCAGCGGGACGCGGCCGGGGACGATCACTGGCTCGTGCGACCGCGTACCATCCGCCGACTCTGGATCGGCTTCTCCCTGGCATTGCTCCTGACGGTGCTTGCACAACTGGCTATCGGCATCAAGGGTTACTTCGGTGTGGATGGCTGGTTCGGCTTCGGGGCCGGGTACGGGTTCCTATCCTGTGTCGCCATGGTGCTCGCCGCCAAAGGGCTGGGTGTGGTCCTGAAGCGCCGGGAGGACTATTACGATGATTGACGGCGTACTGCCTCCGGCGTTCATTCTGATCGCCGGCGCGGCGCTCGTCGGGGTGACCCGGGGCCGTCTGCGCGTGGCCGTGCTGCTGCTCTCGCCGCTGGCGGCGCTGTGGGCGGTGTGGCAGGTGCCCGATGGCGTGGCGGTCACGGCCTCGTTTCTCGGGTACGACATCCAGCCGGTGGAAGGTGGCCCGGTGCGGCGACTCTTTGCGTCCATTTTCACCGTCATGGCATTCACCGGAGGGCTCTTTGCGTTCCGCCAGGCGCGCCCCGTCGAGCTGGCGGCAGCGCTCGCTTACGCGGCCGGCGCGGTGGGGGTGTCGTTCGCCGGAGATCTGATCACCCTGTTTCTCTACTGGGAGCTCATGGCCATCTTCTCCACCGTGGTGGTCTGGTGTGGCGGCACCCCGGCGGCACGGTCGGCGGGTATCCGCTACGCCATCATGCACCTTCTTGGTGGGGTCATTCTCAAGGTCGGCATCGAGGGCGTGGTGGTACACACGGGCTCGGTGGACATCCAGCCTCTGCTGGCGAGCAACTTCGACACCTGGATGATTCTGATCGGCATTCTGATCAACGCCGCCGCTCCGCCCGTTTCCGCCTGGCTCGCGGACGCCTATCCCGTGGCGAGCCCGACCGGGTCCGTCTTTCTTTCCGCGTTCACCACCAAATCCGCCGTGCTCGCGCTCATTCTTCTGTTTCCAGGAGAACCGGCGCTCATCTGGGTCGGTCTGTACATGATCTTCTACGGCATCATCTATGCGTTGCTGGAAAACGATGCCCGGCGGATTCTCGCCTACTCCGTGGTCAATCAGGTGGGCTTCATGGTGTGCGCGGTGGGTATCGGTACCGAGATGGCGCTGAATGGGGCCGCTGCGCACGCTTTTGCGCACATCGTCTACAAGGCGCTTCTGTTCATGAGTGCCGGAGTGGTGATCTACCGCACCGGGCGAAGCCGATGCTCCGACCTCGGCGGGCTGTTCCGGACCATGCCGCTGACGACTGTCTGCGGCATCATCGGCGCACTGGCGATCTCCAGCTTTCCGCTCACGTCCGGCTTCACGACCAAGACGCTGATTTCGGTAGCCGCCGAGCAGCAGGGGCTCGCGCTGGTCTACTTCCTGCTGGCGGCAGCGTCCGCAGGCGTTTTTCTGCACGCCGGCATCAAGTTCCCCTGGTTCGTGTTCTTCCAGAAGGATTCCGGGCTCCGTCCGGCGGATGCGCCGTGGAACATGGGCGCCGCGATGGTGCTGTTCGCATTTCTCTGCGTGTTCATCGGGGTCTACCCGGAATCGCTCTGGTCGCTGCTGCCGTATCCGGTGGACTACGAGGCCTACGCGCCGGGTAAGGTGCTCTTCTACCTGCAGCTGCTGCTTTTCTCCGGCCTCGCATTCTTTCTGCTTCTGCCGCTGATGCGCCGCACGCGCACGATTTCACTGGACACGGACTGGCTCTGGCGTGTGCTCGCCGCTCGGGCGGTGGCGCATCTGTTGAGCCGGCTTGCCGGTCTCGGGCGCCGACTCTCTGACCTGGCCGGGACCCTCAGGGGTAGAGCGCTTCCGCCGCTCGAGCGGTTGCTTGGTGGATCGGGGGCGCTCGGACGAACCTGGCAGGTGGGGACCACCGCGTTGTGGATCGTCGTGCTGCTTACGGCATACGTCTCGCTCTACTATCTTTGAGGACGTCGGCGGGCGGAAGGTCGGCGGTCGATACCCTGATGAGGAGGATGATCATGGCGAAGCTGCTCAGCGACGAGGAAGTCCGCACACGTCTGGAATCGCTGCCACAGTGGCGGAGGGAGGACGATGGCCTGCAGAGGGAGTACGGGTTTCCCGACTTCGTCACCGCCTTCGGCTTCATGAGCGAGGTCGCGCTCGTGGCGGAGCGGATGAACCACCATCCCGAGTGGTTCAACGTCTACGGCAAGGTGCGGGTACGGCTCAGCACGCACGACGCGGGCGGCATCACGGCGCTGGACTTCGACCTCGCCCGGGTCATGGAGCAGGCTGCGGGCCGTCGGCTATGACTGCCGTTTCGTTTGGGTGATACTGGCCCTTTCTGAGCAGGAAATCGCAGTGGGATTGGAGATCTGGATCGTCGTGCTCGTGGTCGCCTCGGGCCTCTCCGGCTGGGCCGGATATGTGTACGCGTCGAGGCGGGCGCCGAAGCGCGCCGAGCTCGAGACCCTGGAAGCGGAGCTCGACGAAGCACGGCGCGAGGCGGAGACCGTCCGCGCTGACGTCAGCTCTCACTTCGAGCAGAGCGCGGCCCTGTTCGGCAAGCTGGCAGGCGACTATCGCGAGTTTCTCGAGCACTTCGCGGACAGCGCCGGCAAGCTCGGGCTCTCGGAGGCCCGGGCGCGCGCGCTGATCGAGGAAGGGGTGCGCCCCCTGCTGACCCATGAGGTCGTGAATGGGATAGAGGAAACCGAGGCAGGTCCGGAGGTGTCCGAAGACACCAGCGACGCCGAAGCCGCCCCGCCGCGGGTGGCAGACGTGGAGCTCAACGTGCCGCAGGACGTGCCCGTCGAGGATTCCGAGGCGGGCGAGCAGGACGAACGCTCGGATGCCGAAGGCACCGCCCCGGAGAGCGAAACCCGTCGCCGGGCGGGATCCACGTCCTGATCCCGGATTCAGCCGGCCCGCCGCAGATCGTCGAGCACGAACCCCGCCCCTTTCTCCGCGATCATCACCGTCGGCGCGTTGGTGTTCCCGGACGTGATCCGGGGCATGACGGAAGCATCGATGACCCGGAGTCCCGCCACGCCGGCGACCTGAAGCCGGTCGCTGACCACGGCCATGGGATCCGTCCCCATACGGCAGGTGCCGACCGGGTGGAAGATCGTGGTGCCCAGGTCGCCCGCTGCCCGCATGAGATCCGCATCGCTCTCGAATTCGATGCCGGGCTTGAGCTCGACCGGTGCGAACGGTGCCAGTGCCTCGGCCGCCATGATGCGCCGGGTGCATTTGAGCCCGGTCACCGCCACCTGCCGGTCGTACTCGGTCGACAGATAGTTCAACGTGATCGCCGGATAGGTGTAGGGATCGGGCGAAGTGATGCGCACGTGGCCGCGACTGGTTGGGCGCAGATTGCACACGGAAGGTGTGATGGCGTCGAAGTCGTGCAGCGGCTCGCCGAACCGGTCGAGAGACAGCGGCTGGACATGCCACTCCATGTTCGGGCTCGGCTCGTCGTCCGTGCTCTTCGCGAAAGCACCGAGCTGGGAGGGCGGCATGGTCAGCGGACCCGTGTGGTAGAGAAAGTACTCCACACCCATGGCGAGTCGGCCGAGCAGTGAGCCGGCGCGCCGGTTGAGGGTGTCGGTGTTGCTGACCCGGTAGATCGTCCGGATCTGCAGATGATCGTGCAGGTTCTCGCCGACCCCCGGCAGGTCGTCGAGCACCTCGATGCCGTGTGCGTGCAGCAGCTGCCCGGGGCCGATGCCGGAGAGCTGCAGGAGCTGGGGCGAGCCGATCGCGCCGGCGGCGAGGAGCACCTCGCGGCGGGCGCCGACGCGCCTCGGTTCCTGCCGGCCGTAGCGAACGCGGACGCCGGCGGCGCGCAGTCCCGCATCCGTCCGGGCGAGATCGATGCGCTCCACGTGGGCGTCGGTGCGCACCGTCAGATTCGACCGGTGCATCACCGGCCGCAGGAAGGCCCGGGTGCAGGACCAGCGCCTGCCCCGCTTCTGGTTCATCTGGAAGTAGGCATTGCCGAAGTTGTCGCCACGGTTGAACTCGGCGATCTTCGGAATGCCGCACTCCTCGGCCGCGTCCCTCCAGGCGTCGAGGATCTCCCAGTTGACGCGCCGTTCCTCGACTCGCAGCTCGCCGCCCGCGCCGTGGTACGCATCGGGACCGTGCTGGTAGTCCTCGTGGGATTTGAACACGGGCAGCACGTCCTCCCAGCTCCAGCCTCGATTGCCGAGATCCGCCCAGTGATCGTAGTCGCTCTTCTGCCCGCGCATGTAGATCATGGCGTTGATGGAGGAGCAGCCACCGAGCACCCGGCCGCGGGCATAGCCGATGCTGCGGCCGTTCAGGCCCGGATCGGGCTGCGTCTGGTAGCACCAGTCGGTGCGCGGATTGCTGATCGTGTACAGGTAGCCAACGGGAATGTCGATCCAGAAGTAGTCGTCCTTGCCGCCCGCTTCGAGCAGCAGCACGCTGACGTCCGGATTCGCCGACAGCCGGTTGGCCAGCACGCAGCCGGCGCTGCCGGCCCCGACGATCACGTAGTCGAATTCTTGCTGTTCGTTCATGGCCGGACCACCATACCATCGGGAGAGCGCGAGGGTGCCGGTCGGCGGGAGGAGAATGGCATGATTCGAGGAAGCTGTCTGTGTGGCCGAGTGCGCTTCGAGGTGACCCGGATCACGGGTCCGTTCGAGCTCTGCCACTGCCCGCGCTGCCGCAAGGTGAGCGGGTCCGCGTTCATGTCGGGCGTCGGCGCCGAGGCCCGCGATTTCCGCTTCGTGAGCGGGGTGGAGGAGGTCGAGCGCTTCGAGCTGCCGGTGCGGGAACGGCCGCCGCCGTACGGGGTGAGCTTCTGCCGCCGCTGCGGCTCACCGCTGCCCAACCCCCCGGACGAGGGGTTCTTCGAGATCCCGGCCGGCCTGCTCGATGACGATCCGGGATGCGAGCCTGACAAGCACATCTACGTGGAGCACGTCGCCCCGTGGTGGCGCCTCGACGACCGGCTGCCACGCTTTACCAGATCAGAGATTGCCGCGTACCGGGCCGGGGAATCCCCCGACGCCTGATCCTGGTGCAAAAACCCCGGGCGGCTGCAGCATCTGCCCCAAATGTGATCCCGCTGACCGCTTCCGGATTGACCGCAATGCCGTTTCCCGTGGCGTTCGGCGAGTTGGCCTCGCTCTTGCACAGCTGTGGGCCAAGCAGGCCCCCTTCGCCTCCCGCCCTTCTTCCGGGAGCGAAGCGGGGCGGCCTCACCGACACGCAAGGAGTACCCCCATGGCAGCCGAAGTTCCCGCCCCCGTCAGCATTCGCAGCAAGAAGGTCCCCACGCTCTACGAGGCGGACGAGTCCAAATACGTCGGCCCGCACCGCTGGCAGGTTCAGTGGTGGGCCCGGGCCGCGCGCCGCGTCATGGAGCGCCGCGCCTACACCCGCTGGGTGGAGGATGCCTGTGAGGAGGTCCGGGTGAACGGTGTCGAGCACCTCGAGGCCATCGACGGTCCCTGCGTGATCATCGCCAACCACACGAGCCATCTGGACACGCTGCTCGTGCATCACGCCTTACCGAGACGCCTGCGGCGCAAGCTCTACTTCGGCGCCGCGCAGGATCGCTGGTTCGTGAAAGGCAAGAAGAAGCTGGTGCTGAAGCCCTGGTACCAGTCGCTTGTGCTCGGCAACTTCCCCATTCTGCGCGGCGGCGGCAAGCGGGCGCTGTCCTATGCGCACTGGCTGCTCGAGCAGGGGCAGGTCGTCTTCCTGTTTCCGGAAGGCACCCGTGCGACGAAGGACGAGCTCGGCGAGTTCAAGCTGGGCGCTACCCTGCTGGCGCTGGCGAACGACGTGCCGGTGGTGCCCGTCTACCTTTCCGGCCTGCGCAGCATCCGCCCGAAGGGCAGCCGGGACGTCAGGCGCGGCGTCGCCGGGGTGGATATTCTGGCACCCGTCCGGTTCCCGGCGGGGACCGATGCGGCGGCGGCCACGGCGGAGCTGCGCGAGCAACTGTGCGCCGTGCACCGGCGCTACGCGACCGGGCCTGCGGTTCCGAACGCCGCCTGAGCCGGGGGCCGGCGGGATCAGTACACGCGAATGCCGCCGAAGTGGCGGCGGACCTTGCGATCCAGCCAGCGATAACCCAGCAGGATGCCCATGAGGAGGCTGGTCAGCACGGCGACGATCAGCCAGAGCAGGGGTACCTGGATGCCTCCCGCCTCGAGACGGGCCTTGAGCGTTTCGTTCTCGGCCCGCACGGCAGGCAGATCGGCAACGCCCTGCTCGGCAGTGGTCAGGGATGCGTTCAGCGTCTCGACCTCACGCTCGAGGGCGTCGATCTCGGCATTGCGTGCCTCGAGCTCCGCGGCGGCCTGTTGCTGCGCCGTCTCCAGACGCGCCACGCGGCGCCGGGCCGGTTCCTCGTCGACCACGTAGGCCGTCTTCACCCAGCCCTCGTCACCGTCCTCGGTCCGCACGCGGATGGACATGAGCGCACGCTCCAGTATGTCGAGTCGCGTGCCGCTGACGAGCATCTTCTCCGGCCGTCCCGCCGTTTCCTCGGTCCGGAACAGTCCGAGGCGCAGCTCGTCGGTGACGTAGACCACGTCCGGCTCGGCGGCGACGGCTCCCGGCGCCGCGAAGGCGGCACACAGAATCAATGCGAGCAGGCCGCCCGGTCGTCGAACGCGCCGCCGACCGTGCGGGTCTGGTGAGTGGCTCATCAGGAGCCCGCCGCCGAGCGGGCGGCCGCGCGCGCGATGTCAGCGAATGCGGAGGCCGGCATGCCGCGGCGCTCGAGGGCTGCCACCAGCGCCGCTCCGGTGATCGTGCCGTTGTCGACCAGCTCGGCGACCACGTCGTCCATGCTGGATCCGGTTTCACTCAGGCGCTGCGCCACGCGGCGCAGCTCGAGCGTCGCGTAGGCCGTGTCGGCGCCGGTGGACGGTTCGGTGAGCCGACCGCCGTCCTTGTCCGACCAGGCTTCGAGCTCGCGCAATGCCTTCTCGAAGCGCGCCTCGCTGATGCCGCCGCTTCGCCTGAGAACCTCCAGGGAGTAGTACTCGGCGAGCCCTTCCACGAGCCAGTCATCGCTGCCGCTCTTGGTGGACGCTACCGCGACGTGCACCAGCTCGTGCAGGACGGCGCTCGTGCCGTTGCCGCTGATCAGGGGCCTGTCGGGGTGCAGATAGAGCGACCACGGGCCGGACAGACCGCCCCGCCACATGTCCTGCCCGCCGCCGACGATCAGAAGCCGCGGTGGAAAGTCCGGAAACACCCGTACCAGGGTCGGGAGCGTCCAGCGCAGGAATGCGAGGGTGTCCTGGCGCCGGAAACCCTCGCCCACCGGTGCGGCCACGGCCACCCGACGCCCTGCGATCAGGTCGCGGCGCACGCCGATGTCGCCGACGACGGCCCAGCCGGTGGGTCTTGGAAACAGGCGATCGGACGGTATATGGTGCACCGGTTCGTTGCTCGGACCGTAAGGGGTCTCGAAGCTCCAGCCCTCCGGACCGCTGAAGCGCAGCGTTGCGCTTCCCTCGGAGCCGACCACCGCCCGGGTGCTTGCGGGCGGGAACAGGTCATCGAGCCGGAACACGCCCCAGCGGTCGGTCAATCTGGCCTCATAGACCTTGCCGCGCAGGCTGTTCACCGCGACCCGATAGCGGATCGAGCCGCCGCGCGCCGGCGGTCGCCAGACCACCCGGTCCGCATCCACCTCGAGCTCGCCGTCCGCCTCGAAACTGCTGAACCGGCTGGCGGGTGCGTTGAAGTTGAGCGTCCGCAGCAGGCTCCGCGGCTGATGTACGGTGAGGGTGATCGCTGCGGCATCCTCGTCCGGTATGAGGCGCGCAACGTAGGCGAGGCGATACGCGTTCTTCTCCGGCGCGGCCGAGGCGCACGCGACGCACGCGGACAGCAAGAGCGCCAGCAGCGTGGCACCCGGACGGCGCTTCGCGCCGGCGCGGCGATCCGCGCCGCGGGTTGCATTGATTCTCATCGGCTTTCCGTCGTGCCGCCGGTCACCTGATCCGGCCGCCGATGCTGATACTGGTGCCGATGCCGCCGCCACCGTAGTAGCCGCCGCCGCTGTAGCTGCTGAAGCCGACGCTCCCGTAGATCTGAGGGTCCTCGCACCCGGAGACGGCGAGGCCGAGGGTGGCGAGGAGGATGAGTCGCAGTGTGTTCCTGATCATTTCATTGCTTCCTTGCTGTGCTGTCAGTCTGCCGCCGTGTCCAGAGGCCAGGTCTGCAGGGCGATCCCGGCACCGGACGGATCCGCGATGAGCGCGACCTCGCCGCCGAGCGGGCGCTTCTGGGCCGGCACGTAGACCTTGCCGCCGAGCGCCTCCACCCGGGCAGTGATGGCGGCGGGATCCTCGACCCGCACGTAGGTGACCCAGACGGGGCGCTCTTGCGGAAACGGCTGGGCCATGATGCCCACGGTCGGCTGGCTGCCGCGCGACATGACCTGATAGCTGCGATCCCGGCTGACCTCGACGGTCCGCTGATCGAAGGCGACCAGATTCGTGTAGAAGTCGACGCTGGCGGGCACGTCCGAGGTCCAGAGCTCGTTCCAGAGGAAGTCTCCGTACGCGGGCTGGGCTGCCGGCGGGTCGCCGTCCCGGGTCTCGACCAGGGCCATCAGTGCACCTTGCGGGTCCACCGCGATGGCCATGCGGCCGCGGTCCGCGACGTCGGTAGGCGGAGTCAGTATGGTGCCGCCCTCGCCCTCGAAGCGCGCGGCAGCAGCGTCCACGTCGTCCACGGACATGAGTACCACCCACTGGGAGATGTCCTTGTCACCGTTCTTCAGGCTCGCCTGGTTCACCATGCCGCCGATGAGGCGTCCGTTGTGCCGGATGAGGCTGTAGGTGTCGTCACTGCCGAGGTTGAACAACCCGCCCACGGGCTCGAACTCCCAGCCGAACAGCTGCTCGTAGAACCGGCGCGACTCGGCCGGCTTGTTCGATATCAGGTCGTGCCAGATGATACGGCCGGTGTCGTGCCGGCCGGTCGGCGCGTCCGTGACCGCGGGCAACCCGATGCCGGTTGCGGCGCACCCGACCATGCCCACGAGGAGCACACCCGCCAGAAGCATGCCGCCGATCATGACCTTTTCGTTCTTCAAACCGCTGTCCCTGTCGTCGCTGGTGTCGCTGGTGTCGCGGATGCTACCGCAAGTCCGCTGCCGGATTCGACGGCCGCTCGGCGTTCTGCTCGCAGTGTCGGTCCTGGCGCAGAGCCCCATTTGGGCCGAGGACGTCGACGATCTGGTCGACATGAGCTACATCCACGCCGCTGTGCTGGGTACCGGTACCTACGCGATCCGCAACCGGCGCGTAACCATGCTGAAGATCCCGCTGTCCGGGACCGTGCGGGCTGCAACGCCCGACTCCGCCGGGTGGGCCTGGCGAGCGCCGCTGGTGCTCGGTTACGACGATCTCAGCGACGTGAAGTCGGACATCATCGAGCGCCTCCTGCCGGATCAGCTCGTGACCCTGTCGGTGATGCCGGGCGTGGAGTACATCTACCCACTGAGCGAGCGGTGGCAGGTGAAGCCGTTCCTGGAACTGGGCGTGGGTCGGGACTTCTCGCTCAAGGAGACCTTCGCGCTGACGCATCTGGGCGTGCGCAGCCTGACTCGGCTGGACCCGACGCCCGATTGGCAGATGCGGATCGGTCTCGCCTTGCGATGGGCCGGCGAGTATCAGCTCGATTCCAGGGTCACGCACGGGTTCGGAATCGTCGATCTCGGCCTGGATGTGCGGAGAGTGCTGCCCTGGCATGCATTCGGTGAGCGCCTGGATGTCGGCGCCTACTACATCCTCGAACGCTACCTGCCGCGCTGGACCTTCGGTGACGCACCGGACTGGCGCGGTCGCGCGGTGGAGGTGCACGAGTTCGGCGTCTCCGTTGGCATCCCGCGCGGTCCGAAGCTGCTCGGCATCGAGCTGAAGCGCTTCCGGGTCGGCTACAAGAAGGGCGGCAAGCTGCAGGGCTGGACGTTCGGTACCGAGTTTCCGTTCTGATCCCGCCGCCAGCGGTCGCTCCGATCTTCTAGGCCGCTTGGGCCACGTTCTCGCCGAGCGCACGAGCCCGCGCGAGCCGGCTCGCCTCGTCCGTCGGCAAGTGACGCCAGGCCAGCGTGAGGCAGACCAGCGTGATCAGAAAGATGCCCATGGCCACGGCGATGGCCGTCTGCAGCGCGGCGGCATCGTCCATCCCTGTGCTCATGAAGCCGTCTGACAGCTGGCCCATGAAGTAGGGCCCCAGCGCCAGGCCGATGAAGGTGTTGACCAGGATGTAGTAAGCGCCGGCAACCGCGCGCATGCGAGGCAGCACCAGGTCCGCCGCCGTGCTCGGGGGAATGCCGGGCCACGCGGCGCTGAACAGGTGGTGTGCCAGGTTCAGCGCGAAAGCGAGCATCAGGTGCTCGGTGTAGATCATCCACAGCACGAGCGGCGCGGTGCCGGCTACGGCGACGTATCCGACGATCAGCCGACCGGCCGGGTGCCGGCGCTTGAGCCGGTCCCCCAGCCAGCCGCCGAGCGACACCCCGAGCCAACCGCCCAGGGCACTCCCGAGACCGATGTAGAGGCCCACCTCGGTGGCGCTGGTGTCGTGCAGCCGCAGCAGCAGCGGCGCTGTCCAGAAGCCCACCCCGTAGGTGACGAAGGAGATGGTGGGGAACGCGATCATGGTGTAGATCATCGCCCGGGTCCGGAAGATCATGGCGAAGGTTGCCGGGTCGCGGGCCGCCAGGGATTGCGCCCAGGAGAACACGACGTAGACGCCGATGCCGATCGCCACCCACTGCGGCACGTTGTCGGTCAGCAGGACGAGGCCCGTGGCGAGCACGGTGATGACGACCGCGGCCAGCGCGTTGCGGGACAGTGACGCACCATCGCGCCTGAGACCGGACAGATTGACCAGCGGCAGCATGGCGACCATCTCGCTGGCCAGCACCTTCCAGGGCGAGGGGTGCTCCTCGCTGACGATGCCTTCGCTGATGCCCCGTTGCGGCTCGCGCAGGGTGCGCACCCAGAGTGCCATCAGCAGGCCGGGAATGCCGACCGCCATGAACGACACGTGCCAGCCCTTGAGTCCGAACGGGGCGTCCGCGGCGACCGGATAGGCGTTCGCCCAGTTGTCCAGAATGAGGCCCCCGAGAAAAAGGCCGATGCCGCCGCCGATGTAGACGCCCGAGGAGTAGATGCCGATGACCGTCGAGCGCAGCCGGGTCGGATAGTAGTCGGAGAGCATGGAGTAGGCGGCCGGAGAGGCGCTTGCCTCGCCGATGCCGACCCCGATACGGAACACGGCAAGGATCGGGAAGGACCGCGCGAGGCCGGACAGTGCGGTCATCAGGCTCCAGAACATGAGCCCCAGAGAAATCAGGCTGCGCCGGACCCAGACGTCTGCAAAGCGTGCCAGGGGAATGCCGAACACCGCATAGAACACGGCGAAGACGGTTCCGTAGAGGAAACCCATCTGCGCATCGGTGATACCGAGATCGCTTTTGATGTCCTCGGCCAGAATCGACAGGATGTTCCGGTCGATGAAGTTGAAGACGTAGACGATCACCAGCACCAGCAGCACGTAGTGTGCGTACCAGCCGCCGAGCTTCGGGCCGTGGCCGTTGGACACCCGCTCCCTCCCCGTGAGTGTGCGGCACGTGATACCAGAGAAAGCGGGTGGGCACCACCCGCGCGTCTTCGGGACGCCCGCGCTATGCGGGGAGGATCGGCGCCCGGTGCGTCCGGCTACTTGTTGAGCTGCTCGTTGTAGATTGCCCGGGTGGCCTGGAAGCGTTCGAAGGGGAACTTGATCGGAACGCCCTCGATGGCTGCGAGCAGCATCATCAGGTGTGCCTCCCAGCCCGCGCAGGAGCGCGCGATGTCCTCGTCGTCCGGCGTGCTGAGCAGCAGCGTGAGGCGGGTGCCACCGTTTGCAGGCGCGACCTCGTAGCGCACCGGGCGCTCCGGCTCTCCCGGAGAGGACCAGGAATACTCGAGCAGCCTTTCCGGCTCGAAGGCGGTGACCTTGCTGTCGATGACGATGCCGCTGTCCTCGAAGTTGAGCTTGGCGGCACCCCCTTGCCTCAGCTCGACCTCCCCGGGGGCGAGCCAGTCGACGAACTTCGCCGGGTCGGTGAGCATGGCCCACACCGCCGCCGGTGGCTGATCGATGAGGCGCTCCAGGCGGGCGTGATAACGATCGCCCCGATGCTCGATGGTGCCGGGTTCCTCGTTCGGATCGGTCATGTGCAATCTCCCAGAATTCGATGAGCGTTGGGCGGAGGATAGCTGCCCGTGCCGCCGGGGATGACCCGCAATACTACGTATCCGACGGTCGTCTGCGCCGGGGTGGCGCTCAGGATGATCCCAGCGTCAGGAGATTCTCCACCGGTCGGTAAGGCGCTTCCATGTAAGCCACGTCCTCCGGATCGAGGGTGAGTCGGGTGGCAGCGACGAGCTGCTCCAGCTGCTCCACCCTGGAGACGCCGACAACGGGACTCGTGATTCCCGGTCTGGACAGCAGCCAGGCCACCGCGACCTGGGCGGGTCGCGCGCCGATCCGCTCCGCTACCTCACTGACGCGCGCGGCGATGTCGAAGACGTGGTCGCCACGGTAAAGGCTTTCCGTGCGGGCGCGATCCTGGCCCTTGGAACGGTCCGTGGAGCCCGCATCGAAGCTGCCCTTGAAGGTGCCGGCGAGTATCCCCCGGGCGAGCGGTGACCAGGGCATGAGCGCCACGCCCGTCTTCACGCAGTACGGGTTCATCTCCCGCTCCTCTTCCCGGTAGACCAGGTTGTAGTGGTTCTGCATGGACACGAACCGGGTCCAGCCGTGCATCGTGGCGGTGAGCTGCAGCTCCGCGAACTGCCAGGCGAACATTGACGACGCGCCGAGATAGAGGGCTTTGCCCGCCTTGACGACGTCGTGCAGGGCTTCCAGCGTTTCCTCGATCGGGGTCACCGCCTGGCCGGGCACACTCTGCGGGTGCCGGTGAATCACAAGATGGTCCACGTAGTCGTGGCCAAGGCGCTTGAGACATGCGTCCACCCCTTCCATGACGTGCTTACGCGACAGGCCGCCCTGGTTGGCGCCGCGACCCATGGGAAGAGAGATCTTGGTGGCGAGCACGTACTCGTCCCGCGGCAGGAGCTCTCGAAGCAGAGCGCCGACCACCTCCTCGCTCGCGCCGACCCCATAGACGTCCGCGCAGTCGAAGTAATACAGGCCGTTGTCGATCGCCGCCTTGAAGATGGGCCTGGCGTCGTCGATACCCAGCGTCCAGTCGCCCTGGTGACCACGGCCTGGCTTGCCGAAGTTCATGGTACCGAGACAGAGCCGCGACACCCTGAGACCCGAGGTGCCGAGCTGGATACTGTCGAGCATTGTGCCCTCCGTCCGGTCGGACGAGCCAGCATGCCACAGCCCGTCCGGGCGTTGAAAGCGGTCCTCCGTCATGCTCAGCAGGCCTGCCTCATGTGGCTGCCCGGGGTTCGGCCTCGGAGTCGAACAGCCCGTCCACCAGGTCGCTTGGCAGTGGCGCGGTCATTCGGGAGACCAGCACGGTGGCGGCGACGGAGACGATCTCGCCCATGGCCGCGCACGAGTAGGGGTTGGGTCCCTCGGCCTGCAGCCAGGCCGCGGCGTCGTGCAGCACGCCCGGGTCGAACCACGCAGGATCGAGCACCTGCAGGTAGAGCAGCACGAAGGTCGAGAAGCCGGCAACGAGCCCGGCGTATGCCCCCGCACGGGTGACGCCGCGCCAGAGCGCGCCGAGGACCAGGGGGCCGGCGAACGCCGCCATCATGCCGCCGTTACCGATCCAGACGATGATGGCGATGTTGGTGTCGATCAGTGCCCAGGCCATGCCCATGGTCAGCAGCAGCACCACCACGGTGGCGATGCGACTGATGGCCAGCACGCTCGAGTCCAGAGCGTCGTGGCTGATGTGAAGATTGAGGCGGGGCGCGATGGTTCGCCGGTACAGATCGTTGGCGATGATCTGCGACGACGACACGACGAGGCCATCCGCCGTGCTCATGATGGCCGACAGGACGCCCACACCCACCAGGGCGGCGAACCATGGCGGAAACAGATCGATGAAGAGCATCGGCAGCGAGGCGTTGGGATTCAGGCCTTCCTGATACAGCGCGTCGCCGAGGAGCGCGCGGGCGAGCAGGCCGGCCACGCCCAGCATCGCCATGGTGAGGCCGAACAGGAAGGCGAGCCGCACGAATCTCATCTGCCCGCCGGTATCCTTCAGCGCCCAGAGCTTGTTGCCGAGATGCGGCAGCAGACCGAGGGGTACGTGTGCGAAGAGGATGGCGACGATGGACCACCAGGAGTGGAACAGCGGCGTCTCCGGATTCAGCGGGCGTACCAGGTTCTCATCCTGCCTCGCCAGTGCGTCCACCATACCGGAAAAGCCGCCATCGACCCCATAGCCGATCACGAACATGACGATCACGACGACGGCGAGCAGCAGCATCATGAGTCCCTGGATGCCGTCCGTGAGGATATCGGCGTGGGCGCCGCCGAGCACCACGTAGAACAGCAGCACCAGCGTGGTGATCACCAGCGCCCAGCCGGGCGCCAGGCCGAGCATGATCTGAAACATCACGAGCCCGGAAACCAGCTGGCCGGCGAGGTAGAAGAACAGCACCAGCGACAACAGCGCGACCAGCACGCGCACACCGTCCGACTGGTAGCGGTCGCCAAGGTACTCCGGGATGGACCGGTTGCCGAAGCGGTTTCCCGCCGTTGCCACCAGTCGCATGCTGATCAGGATTCCGAGGTAAACGCCCACCGGATAGAGCACATTGCTCCAGTTGGCGGCGAAGCCCCACTCGTAGGAAAGCGCGGGACTGCCGAGAAAGGTCGCACCGCTCGCCGTGGACGCCGCGAACGCGAAGGCGAGGAACACGGGCCCGTAGGAGCCGCGCGCGGTGGCGAAGTCGTCGGCATGCCGAACGCGCCGCTGGGCGACCAGGCCGATGCCGACCATCAGGCCGATGTAGAGGATCAGAAAGATCCAGGACCAGGTGATGAGCGTCATGTGCTTCCGTCGTCGGGTGGATTCCTGCTGCCCGTCGACGACAGCGCGTCCACCAGCCTCAGCACCGTGAGCGGCCCTTCCGCTACGTTCTGGTGCGCGCCCATGGCGTCCCTCGCGGCGATGAGCGCGCCGGCGAGACCGAGAATCTCGTCAGCCAGAACAACGATGCGGCGGTTCGGCTGAGCATGCGGTGCCGCCGTCCGGAGCCGGCGCGCCGAGCCCACGGGGTCACCCGTCTTGATCGTGGCGGCGATCAGCGCCGTGGCCGTCGACCGGGAAACACCGGCGTAGCAGTGTGTGAGCAGAGCGCCCTCGCCCGGATCCCAGTCCTGGAGGAACGCAATCAGGCGCTCGATGTCCGCATGATCCGCGAGGATCTGATCCGGCAGCCGTTCACTGATGTCGTGCACGCCGAGGCGCAGGTGGTGCGTGGCCGCGAGCGATGCGGGGCGGTCGGGCTGAAACTCCGGCTGGATGATTGAAATCACCCGCACAGGGGCCAGCTCCCTCACGTAGTGGGGCATGTCGAAGAGGTTGGTGACGAAGATCGTCTGTGGGTGGGACAGCGTCGCTGGCGGCACGTCTATGGCGCGTCGTTGACATCTGATGGCGCATGATCGGCGTCCGATGGCGAATCATCGAAGTCCGAGGCCGTCGGTGACAGATCGCCGAACATGCCGCTGGTGGGCAGGTCGGGTTTGAACGCGATGTGGCAGCCCTCGCAGACATCGACGATCTCGTCGCCCACCCGGGAGATGGCCTCGACGTCCCGGGCCTCTATCGCCTTCACGGCCCGGCCGCCGGCGGCTTCCAGGCGACCCGCCCAGGCCGTCCACTGCGGGTTAGCTGTCCAGGTCGCATCCATCGGGCCGTTCCCGGGAATGACCAGCAGGGCGCCGGCGAGCTCCAGCTGGTAGGCCATCCGTTCCAGGTCGCGCCATTCCTTCTCCGTCCGGGGATTGCGCCAGGCGGCGAGCCAGATCGGATCGGCCGCCTGATTCACCAGCGCTACCATGACCGCGTTCAGGCTGACGGGCAGCCGGAAGTCATCGGCCGGTGCGGCGACGGGTGCGGGAACGGCAGACGTCCCGCGGCCGCTGTCATCGCAGCCACCCAGCAGTGCCGGAACCATGCCAAAGACGATCGCTGCGGTCAGACGCGCGCGCATGCTGCTCCCTCCGTGCTCTTCGGATCGATTGTAGCCCGGAAAGCTCACCGATCTCCTCCGCGGAGCTTTCCGGGCCAGCGCGCCTGTTCCGATGATTCTCTGCTGCGACCGGGCACGCCCGGCGTCTGTGGTCGTTGAACGGGTTCGTGAACGCGGCTATGTTCGACGATCGAGCTGGGAAGTTGATTCGGGGAGCACCATGAGCACGAATGCCGTCGATCCGGAGGCGTTGAAGCGCTACGCCTTCAATGTCTGGAATTTCAAGATGGGGGAGATGGTCTCCCTGATGATTCACATCGGCGACCGCCTGGGCCTGTACCGGGCGCTGGATGGCGCCGGGCCGGTCACCTCGGCGGAGCTGGCCCGTAAGACCGGGCTCAAGGAGCGCTGGGTGCTCGAGTGGCTGCGCGGGCAGGCGGCGGCGCGGTTGCTGGACTACCACGGCGAGGCAGAGGACAGATTCGAGCTGACGGAAGTGGGCTCGAAGGTGCTGGCCGACGAGGACGGCAGCCTGGCGTTCGCCGCCGGGGCGTTCTCCGGGCAGACGCCCCCTGAGACGGTCGATAAGCTGGTGGAGGCGTTTCGTACCGGTATCGGGCTCTCCTACCAGGACCTGGGACCCAATGCCGCGCACAGGACGGAACGCATGCTCGGACCCTGGACGCGTCAGGAACTGGTGCCGAACATTCTGCCGGCGCTCGACGGCGTGGTCGCGAAGCTCACGTCCGGCGCGGTTGCGGCGGACGTCGGTTGCGGCGGCGGGGTGGCGCTGATCACCATGGCAGAGCGGTTCCCGGCCTCCGAGTTCCATGGCTACGATCCCAGCCAGCACGCCATCGACCGGTGCCACGCGAAGGTCGAGGAGCTCGGCCTGGATAACGTTCACCTCTTTGTTGCCGGCGGGGAGAGCCTGCCGCGGGCACCGACCTACGACTTTCTGATCACCTTCGATTGCATCCACGACATGACCCGGCCTGCGGAGGTGATCGGCTCGATCCGGCGGGCGATGAAGCCCGACGGCACCTGGCTGATCAAGGACATCCGCAGCCATGCCGAATTCCGCGACAATCTGAAGAACCCGCTGCTCGCGATGTTCTACGGATTCTCGGTATCGGCGTGCATGTCCTCGGCACTCTCGGAGCCGGACGGCGCGGGTCTCGGCACCCTCGGGTTCAATCCGGAGGTGGCGGAGCGCATGACCCGGGAGGCAGGATTCGAACGGTTCCGCATGCACGATTTCGACGATCCGAGCAACCTCTACTACGAGGTCCGCCCTTGATGGCGGAACCCAGTCTGCTGGGTCAGACCAGCGGCCGATTCGCGACTACCAGGGTTCCAGCCCCACCAGGCGGCGGCCCAGACCGGTGAGCTGTGGCAGCGGTCCCGGCTCCGGAATCAGCTGGCCCGGCACGTTCTGCACCACCGCCCAGCGGGGTGGCCGCTTCTCCATGAACTCGCGCACCCGTTCCGCCCGGGCCGCCTCGTCAGCTGCCGGATCCATCGCCACGTACTGCACCCAGCGGGGTCTGTCGGTGAGGTTGAAGGTGCTCGAGTGGGGCATACGGCGGTCCCAGATCACCAGGCTGCCGGCCGGGCCCGGTACCGGGTGGATCTGGTCTGCGGGTACCTCGGGTCGCCGGGTCTCTGCGTGCTCGGGGTGCTCGGCCAGATAGTCCGTGAGCCGGCGATACAGGTCCGGCGCACAGCAGAAGGCACCCTGATCCGCGCTGGTGTCGGTCAGATAAACCAGCCCCTGAAGCGAGCGGCGCGCGTGCCGTCCCGGGTGGCCATCCCAGTGGATGGGGTCTGCCGGCCCCGGGGTGATCACGTTGCGGTCGCGGGTCTTGAACGATACGCGGTCGAACGTCACCCAGAGTGCGTCCTGCCCGTGCAGATCCGCGAACGCCCGGTGCACTGCCGGGTGCTGGCGTACGTTCCATAGCGCCTGCGGATGGTGGATCGGAACGATCCCGTGCCCCTTCGACTGTTCCGCCGGCCAGCTGGCCGGATCCTCCTCGCTCATCTCCAGAAACTCACAGATGGCGGCGCGGACCCGGGCGCAGAGGGAGTCGGGTACCACGTTCTCCACCAGCAGGTAGCCCTGCTCTTCGAAGCGCCGTTTGTCAGCCTGGGAGATCATCGCTTTAATCGAGCCATGTCCGATCTGCTTGTCAGCATCGATCTCGGCACGACGCGCCTGAAGGTGGCGGCCTACCGGACCGACGGAACTCTAGCTCATCAGGTCCTGCGCCGTCATGAGGAGGTGCGCGACCGGCCTGTTGGCGGGAGCGGGCTCGAGACGCCCGGCGCCCGGCGCCGCTGGCAGCGCGCGCAGGGCTGGTGGGAGGACACGGTGGAAGCGGTGCGCGAGCTGTGCACCCGGCTCGGCGACGCGCGGGTGCTGGGTATCGGACTGTCGGGCCGGGGTGGCGCTGCGGTCTTTACGGACGCCGATGGCGAGGTGGTGGCCGATCCCTGGTCCGATAACCGCCACGTCGCGCAGGCGGAAAGGCTGGCCGGCTGGCGCCGCTCCGGGGCGTGGCTGTCCAACTATGGTCTGCAGCTGATCGCCAAATACCTGTGGTTACGGGAGGAGCATCCGGTGGCCGCGTCGGCGATCCGTCATGCGTTCTACGGAAAGGACTGGCTGCTCTACAGACTCACCGGTGCGCATGTCACCGACTGGACCTCGGGGCCGGACCGGAGCACGTGGGACCCGGCGCTCGCCCGCTGGTCCCTGCCGGACGGGCTTCTGCCCACCCCGGCACTCCCCTGGGCATCCGCGGGCACGCTCACGGAGAGCGCCGCCCGCGCACTGGGACTGAGCGCCGGGTTGCCGGTCGCTGTCGGTGCGCACGACGGGCTGGCGGCGAACATCGGTGCCGGGGCGATCCGGGCGGGGGACTGTGCCATTACGCTCGGAACCCACGCCGTGGTACGCATGGTGATGCAGGAGGTACCGAGCGGGGCCTACCGTTTCTATGGCTTTCCCCCGGACAGGCACGTCGTCGGGGGTAACGCGGTGCTCGCGGGCCGCTCTGCGGACTGGCTGCTGGAGCTGACCGCGCCCGTCCTGCCGACGGATGATCGGACGTCCGCGTACGAGGTGCTGGAGGCGCAGGCCGGCGCGGTTGCGCCCGGCGCGGACGGCGTGCGCTTTCTGCCGTTTCTCGCCGGCCGGCTGTCGCCCGAACTGCGTCCCGGGGCCAGGGCGCTGTTTGCCGGCCTCTCTCTGACACATGGGCGCGGCGAGCTCTACCGGGCGGTGCTTGAAGGTGCTGCGTTTGCGGTTGCCGACATCTTCGATCAGGTGAGCGCCTGGTGTGGTCCACCCCGTCTCCTGCGGGCCACCGGTGGCGGCGCCGACAGCGCGCTGTGGATGGAAATCCTCGCGAGCATCCTGGGCCGCCCGGTGGGGCTGTGCGGCCCCGGGGTCGAGGGTCGTGGCGCTGCCATGTGTCTGTCCGTGGCGCTGGGGATGCACGAGGATCTGGAGACCGCCTCCGACGCCATGGTGTGCCTCGAGGGTGAGGCACGCCCGAACGTCGCCTGGGGAGACGCATACCGGGCGGTACGCGCCGACTGGCAGACTCTGAACGCGCTCAGCCGGCAGCTGGACGCCCCTCAGTAGGCGAGCAGGTGAACGGGGCTCGGGCACGCCACCTCCGCGACCGGCTCGACGAGCCGTCCCTGGATGTCGAGGGCGATGGCCACCAGGTTGTGCGAGTCCCGATTGGCGACGATGAGATGCCCACCGTCCGGGGTGACGAGAAAGTGCCGGGGATGTCGCCCGCCGCTGGGGACGTGCTGTACCACTGCAAGCTCTGGCGAGGTGGTCAGCACGGCGATGGAGTCGTGTCCCCGGTTGCTGACGTAGAGACACCCCCGGTGGCTCTGTATCTCCGCAGCGATGCTCGGAGTGCGGGATGCCTCCGGTAGTGTTGAGACCCGTGCGCGGCCGGGTCGGTCACCGTCGATTGCCTGCACCGTGTTGTCGAGCTCGTTGATCAGGTAATCGCCGGCCGCGGTGAGATGCCTGGGTCCCGCGCCCGGGGAGACGTCGATGCGTCCGAGCGGCCGGCCGTCGCCGGGATCGTGCCGGTGGATGCAGTCGCCACCCAGGTCGGGTATCCAGAGCTCACTGCCGATGAAGTAGACCCCGTGCGGGTGCGGTGCACGCTGGCGGGGGTGGGGTCCGGTCC
>JASFLG010000001.1:0-31790 GCA_050118205.1 Pseudomonadales bacterium | reverse complement strand
ATGGGCGGTGCCATGGTGACCCGGGCCGGGCTCGTGTTCATCGGCTCCGCCAGTGATCGCTACCTGCGCGCGTTCGACATCGAGACCGGGGAAGAGCTCTGGAAGGACAAGCTGCCGACCACCGCGAACGCCGTGCCCATGAGCTATACCTCGGGCGGCCGCCAGTTCGTGCTGGTCGCCGCCGGCGGCCACTGGACGAGCGAAGCGCCGGCCGGCGATCACCTGATCGCCTACGCGCTCGAAGACTGACGGATTCCCGGCAGAGAACGGTCAGCCTTCGAAGACCACGCTGATGCGGCGGTTCAGGCGGCTCTTCTTCTCGATCTTGCTTACCCGAACCTGGCCGATCTCACCGGTGCGCGCCACGTGGGTGCCGCCGCAGGGCTGCAGATCGACACCGGGAATCGACAGCAGCCGCACCGTACCCGTGCCCGTCGGCGGCTGCACGGACATGGTCTTGACGAGCTCCGGCTGAGCCGCCAGCGCCTCGTCGGTGATCCACTCGAGCGCAGTCGCCGTATCAGCAGCGATCAGCTCGTTCAGCGCCCGGGTGAGCGCATCCTTGTCGATGCCCGCTTCCGGCAGGTCGAAATCCAGCCGGCCCTTTTCCGCCGTGAGGTTGCCGCCGGTCACCGGCGCGTCCACCAGCGCACAGAGCAGATGCAGACACGTGTGCATGCGCATGTGCCGGTGCCGCCGCGCCCAGTCGATGCGGGCACGCACCCGGGTGCCTGGTGCGAGCGCGGGAAGATCGGAGCCCGGCGCGGGCACGTGCAGCACTGCAGACGCTTCGCCCTTCACCGTGTCCACGATGCGGACCTCGGCGCCGTCGGGTGCCATCAGCACGCCGCTGTCCCCCGGCTGGCCGCCGCCGCGGGCATAGAAGACCGTGCGATCGAGCTCGATGCCGCCGTCGTGCACGGCAACCACGGCCGCGTCGGTCTCCTCGAGATACGCATCCCGTTCGTAGAGCCGTTCCGTCACACCGCGCCCCCGAACCGGTCCCTGGCGCGCCACAGGGCGACTGCGGGAACCGCAAACAGCGTCCCCGCCACAACCGCGTACATCCAGCTGCCGGCGTTGAACAGCGGCCAGAGGAACATGGCGAGAGCGACCTGGGTCGCGTACAGGCTGCCGAGCAACCACGCCCAGGGTCTCATGACCCACAGGCCCCAGGTGAGCGTTCCGTAGACGATCCAGTGCACCACCCCACCGGCCTTCGCAGCCCACCCGGTGAATGTATAGCCAAGCCACACGTCCTGATCCTGGGCCAGGGGTTTGAGGACCACATCGAAGGGGCTGTAGATGACCGTCATGAACAGACAGAAGCCGAGCAGCACGTTCAGCCACCACGGCCGCTTCGCCCACTCGGCACCGGGATCGAATGCCACGAGTCCCTCCCTCTTTTCCGATGTTTCAGAATACCCTAGGGGCCTCTATCATTCCTCACGTTCGGCAAAAAGAGAGATGGCCCATGAGTGATTCGAGCTGGCAGGTCTTCGACATCAACGCAATCCAGAAGTCTCTGGCCGGCGACAAGGTTCAGTACAAGCAGTTCCTGAACGTCCCGTCCCTCTCCTGCGGTGTCTACCATCTCCCGACCGGGTCCAAGGACATGCAGACGCCCCACGACGAGGACGAGGTGTACTATGTGCTCGAAGGTCGCGCACGCATGAAGGTCGGAGACGAGGACAGGGAGATATCCGCCGGCAACGTCCTCTACGTGAAGGCCACCGAGACCCACTCCTTCTTCGAGATCGAGGAGGATATGACCCTGCTCGTGTTCTTCGCCTCGGAGGTCGGCTGACGCTACCGCGCACGACTGCCGCGCTCGAGCCAGACCGCACGGAGAACCTCTGATCAGGACCGTTGCCGCCATCGCCACGCTTGTCGTTGCCGGTTGCAGCCAGGGCTCCGCCGATGTCGGCCCGGGAACGGTCGCCGGCTGGCCCGCCTACGGCGCCACCCCGGGCGGGTCCCACTATTCTGCCGCCGATCAGATCACGCCGGAGAACGTCCGATACCTCGAGCAGGTCTGGGAGCACAACTCGGGCGACTTCACGGCCGGCGGCACGCTCCCGGACGGCAGGCGTTCCGGACCGAGCGCGTTCCAGGCCACACCCATCCTCGTCGACCGGACGCTCTACTACTGCACCCCGTTCAATCGCGTGTTCGCGCTGGACGCGGAGACCGGCCGGGAGCTGTGGTCCTACGATCCGAAGCTCGACTTCGCCGCGAACAGCGTGCTGCCGAACTGCCGTGGCGTGTCGAGCTGGAAAGCAGCTGACTGGCATCCGGGAGATGCCCGCGCCTGCAGCCACCGGATTCTCACCGGCACGCTCGATGCGCGTCTGATCGCCCTGGACGCGGCAACGGGCCGCCCCTGTGGGGACTTCGGCGACGGCGGCACCGTGGACCTGACCCCGGGCCTGTCCCGGCATGCCGCCTTCGAGTACGGGGTCACCTCGCCCCCGGCCATCCTGGGGGACCTCGTGATCACCGGCGCCATGGTGCTGGACAACGTGCGCACGGACATTCCCAGCGGTGTGGTCCGTGCCTACGACGTGACCAGCGGCGACCTGGTCTGGGCGTGGAACCCGGTGCCCGAGGGCATGCCCAAGCACGATCCGGACGGTTCCTACCGGAGTGGTACCACCAACGTCTGGTCGATCATCAGCGTCGATCCCGAACGCAATCTGGTGATCGTGCCCACGGGCAACACCTCGCCCGACTACTACGGCGGCCAGCGCGAGGGGCTCGACGAGTACTCGAGCTCGGTCGTCGCGCTCGAGGGCGATACCGGCCGGATCGTCTGGCGCTATCAGATGGTCCACCACGACGTCTGGGACTACGACACCCCCGCACAGCCGACGCTGATGGACCTCACCGTCCATGGCCGGCGCGTGCCCGTGGTGGTGCAGGTCACGAAGATGGGTCTCACCTTCGTGCTGGATCGGGACACCGGCAAGCCCGTGTATCCGGTCGAGGAACGTCCGGTGCCACAGGCGCCGGTGCCCGGAGAGTATCTCTCCCCGACGCAGCCGTTCCCGACCCACTTCCCCAGCCTGATGTCTCCGATCACGGAGGACGATGCCTGGGGCCTCATGATCTGGGACGAGCAGCAGTGCCGGAAGCGGCTTGCCGCGCTCCGCAACGACGGCATCTACACGCCGGGCACCACCGGGGGCTCGCTGTTCTATCCCGGCAATGCCGGTGGCAACAACTGGGGATCGCCCGCCATCGACCTGGACAGTCAGATCATGTACGTGATCACCATGCGTGTGCCCAGCGAGCTCCGTCTGATCCCACGGGAAGTCTGCCGGACCACGGGCCGCGAGAACCAGATCGGCACCCCCTACTGCTCCTCGACCGACATGGTGCTCTCGCCACTCGGCGTTCCCTGCACGGCGCCGCCCTGGGCAACCGTGGACGCCATGGACCTGGTCGCCGGCCGGATCCTCTGGAGCGTGCCGCTCGGCACCACCCGGGACATGGCCCCGTTTCCCTTCTGGTGGATCCACGGCGTGCCGGCCATCGGCGGGCTCACGGTCACGAAGGGTGGCGTGCTGTTTGCCGGCGGACCGCTCGAGCACGCGTTCAGGGCCTTCGATGCCCGGACGGGTGAGGAGCTCTGGCGCGCCCGGCTGCCGACGGCAGCGAACTCGACGCCCATGACCTATCAGCTCGAGGACGGCGGCCGCCAGTACGTCGTCATTGCCGCCGGCGGGCACATGATCGGCGTGAACCCGCCGGGCGATCATCTCGTGGCATTTGCGCTGCCCCGTTAGCCCGATTTCGGGGCCAGGGATGCTTCAGGAGAATCCGATCCAGCGGCCGGCAGCGGCCACCACGAACCAGACGCTGATCGAGAGCACGGCAACAAGCCGATAAACGGTCGGGGCCACCCGCTCCGCCCGGGCAATCCGATTGCGGATGGTGAATGTGAACACGAGGCCCAGCGCCAGCGCGCTCATCTTCACCCAGAAAGACGGGTTGTAGTAACACTTGACCGCCTCGGACACGAAGAGCAGCACGCCGGTGCCCACGAGCACGGCGATGGAGGCGATCAGCCAGCGATTGGCCGCCCGGGCCACCGCGGCGATGGGCTGCCCGGTGATACCCACCCCGAGCATTCGCAGGTCGACGACGAGAATGGCGCCGCCCAGCATCGCGAGACCGAGCAGATGCACCGCCTCAATGGCCGGAAAATACCAGAGCGACTCCTTGATGGTCTGCCCCACCCAGGTCTGCTCGATGGCGTCGAACACCCTGACCCACTCCACGTCCACGACCGGCTCCTAAACGTCCTCGACGACGCAACCCGCGAGAAACACCACCCAATCCGGCTGCGGACGGTCACAGTCGAACCAGTTGTAGGCGATGAAGCGTCCGGTAATGATCACCCCGGCCCAGGCGGTGAGGGACACGGCAGCCGAGATGCGCGCGCTGCGCGGTGGCGTCGGTGCGGTGTCCCAGTCGCTCCGATTGGCCATGATCTTCCGGTGCATCACCAAGGCGTTGATCCCGGCCACGGCCAGCAGCAGCATCTTGGTGCGGAACCACAGGCTCTGGTACGTGCGCACGGGGATGGCATAGAAAAGCAGCGCCCCGGTGATCACCATGATCACAAACCCGGCCACTGTCCAGGGCAGCATCCGGCTGGTCATCTCAGACACGGGAACGGTGCGGAAGGCGACGCCGAGCAGGCGCAGGTCGACGGCGATGAGAGTGCCCACGAACAGCATCAGGGTCAGCACGTGGGCACTCTCTATCCACGGATACATGTAGAGCGACTCGTGCAGCGCGGTGCTCCACGCCTGCGAATCCAACCACTGTGCAAAACTCAGCAGCGACAAACCCATCCCCCATCGAGGCGCGCATTGTAACCCACCGGTTCGGGCATGCCATGGCAGCTCACGAGCCTGGCACCCGACGGTCGCGATATCCGTCCCGGAACTCGATCGCGCAGGTAAAAAAGCCGGACGCTGTGAGCTCCACGGTGACCGGCGTCATGCCTCGATTTTCCCAGAACCAGCCGTGAATCCCGGCGAAGGGCGCGATGTAGCTCCCGTGCCGCCCGACATCGCGCCCCCGCTCGAAGCTCTCCGCAAAACCGTCCGCGGCGCCCTCGGGCTCGGCATGCAGGTCGAAGATGACCTCACCGCTGGAAAGCCAGGAGAACACCATGGCATCGCCCTTTTCGAACCGGTACTTGTACTCCACGGACTCGAAAGGCTCGAGCTCGAAGCGCACCCGGTCGTCCCGGTAGGGTGCCGTCTGCGGTGTGACAACGGATGGTGTGGCGCGGGCAAGGCCCGTCAGGCCCAGCCACTCCCCGGTGCCCAGGGGATCGAGGTCGTACTCCGCCGGCAGCACCACCGTCACCAGGATGATCCCGGCGGCCGCCAGCGAGCCGAGCACGGCCCCCAGCAATCTGCGTGTCCGTCCCGTCATCGCACCAGCACGAGCCCGGCGAGCTGATTACCGGCCAGCACGAAGCCGCAGGTCATGAGCAGAGCGTTGGCGGCGAACGCCTGCCCGGCGAATCCGGGACGTACCCGCCAGCCGACCAGGAGCAGGAGCACGATGCTCAGCGCGGCGATCTGACCGAGCTCGACACCTGCATTGAAGCTCAGCAGGTTGGCCAGAAGACCCTCATCCGTGAGCGTGAGATCCGTCAGGCGCGTCGCGAGCCCGAGACCGTGGAAGAGCCCGAAGACGAATACGGCGACCCGGGCGTCCGGGCGGAAGCGCCCGAGCCCGTCGAGACCGCCCATGTTCTCGAACGCCTTGTACACCACCGACAGCCCGATGATGGCGTCAACCAGGTACGGGTCCACACGCCATCCGGCCAGCACGCCGACGAGCAGCGTGATGCTGTGCCCCAGGGTGAACAGCGACACGTAGAGAACGACCTGTCCCGGCCGGTACAGAAAGAACACCACGCCGACGAGAAAAAGCACGTGGTCGTAGCCTGTGAACATGTGCTTGGCACCGAGGTAGAGGAAGGGCACCATCGCCGGGCCGCTGAGCTGCTCGACGAAGCGCGCATCGTCGGCCGATACGTTGTGCGCGACGGCGCCCCCGGACAGGAGCAGCCCCGCTACGACAACCGCTGCCCGCGCCAGCGCCGCACGCGAAGGCCGCGAACCCTTACTCAGACTCGAGCCCCGGCAGCAGATAGATCTGGTGACAGGCAACGCAGACGTTGTAGAGCTGCCCCCCGTAGTCGAATACCTGTTCGTCGTCCTGTCGCTCGGCGGCGCCGATCAGGAGCTCGCCCGTTCGGGTCAGACCGCCGGCGATCTCGTTCCAGTCGGCGCCGCGGGAGATTCCCGGCATCTTGAGCAGGTTGCCCGTCTCGGCCAGGGTCGCGGCAGCGTTACGCACGGCATCCCAGCCCGCCTGGGTGGTGGGCGCCAGATCCTGCTCGCCGTCCAGCGTCATGATGGTCCCCGCAGCGCCCCAGACGACGTCCGAGCTCGGATCGATGATCCAGTCCATCAGCTGCTTCGTGTCGAGGACCGCCTGGTAGCTCACCGTTGGTTCCGCGGTCTTCTCGGCGCACCCTCCGAGCGTCGTCACGGCGAGGAGCGTCGCCGTCCCGAGTCGAACGATCAGCGAATATCCCGTGCGCATTCCCGATGACCCCCTCCCCGTCTGTCGCCGGAAGACTAGCGTCAATCCGCGGGGGTGGCCAGCGCGATCCGGCCGGGATATGGGACGACGACCGGAATTTGATCCGGATCAAATCCGGCAGGCACGCGTCGCGATAGCGTCATCACCGTACAACCATCATTCGCCAAGGGAGCATCCATGACCACTTACATCGATCACGGCGACGCCCAGGTTCTGAAGAAGATCGGCATCAACGTCGGCGCGCTGATCGCCGTGTCCATCGTGCTGATCGCCATCGTGACGCTCGTCACCTGACGTCAGTCGTCCACCCCGTAGCGAATCTCGATGGAGGTGGCGTCACCCGTCTGGGCCTGCACGCTGAGACGCGTGTTGAGCCGGTAACGCAGCAGCACGCCACCCAGCCGGGAGAAAACGCCATAGGTGTAGCGCAGATAGAAATCCCGGTTCACGCGGACGGCGGCGCCCACCTCCATGTTACCTTCCGTGTCCTGATCCACGATGATCTCCTCGAGATTCAACCGGTCGGCGAGATTCTGAGTCACTCCCATGGCGTTGAGCAGGCCCATCGAGAGTGCCGCGCCATTGACATTGGATCGCTCCTGGGCCGAGATGTCAGACAGCGTCTTGCCGGTAAGCAGTAGCGCGAGGGCATCGTCCTCCGGCAGCGCGGGTTGCGATCGGAGGCTCGTCACCAGGTCCTTGGCCGAACCGGAGAGCAGCAGGCTGATCCGGTAGTCCCGTTCCTCGTACGTCACCACCCGGGTGGCCTGCACGTCCACCGTCGGGTTGTCCAGCGGTCCCGTGAACGTCAGCTGCCCGCGCTCCACCGTCAGCTCCTGACCATAGGCCTCGAACGTGCCTTCCTTGAGGGAAATGGTGCCGGTCACGGACTGCAGCTTCCCGGGCGACTCCTCGAGGCGCAGGTTCCCCACCAGACGCGACCTGAGGCCGAACGCATCCAGCCAGACGCGGTTGCCCAGGGTCAGGTTGAGATTCGTCGTGCGGATCTGCTGGGTGTTGGCCGAGGTCTCGGCATCGACGATCACCTCGTCGGACGAGACACCGACCGCGGTCTCGGGCAGATCGCCGATGCGGATGTCTGCCGTCGGCATCTCGAGGTCGCCCATCAGGCGCAGCGTATCCGTGCCCATCTCCAGATGAACCGTGCCGGAGAGACGCGCCGAGTAGTCCGGCAGATCCACCACCTGGGCCCGGTCCAGCTTGAAATCCGAGAACAGCTCCGGCGTCGGTGTCGACAGTCCCACCAGCCGTCCGGAGACGGCCAGCGAGCCTTTGCCGATGCTTCCCTGACTGCTGAACGTGATCGTTTCCGTGTCCGTCAGTCGCGCTTCCGCACGCACGTCGCTGAACTCGGTGTTCAGCGCCTGCACCAGCCAGCCGGCGTCCCTCAGTACCAGGGTGCCGTTGACCAGCGGCTCACCGATGGTGCCCTTCAGGTCTGCTCGCACCTCCATCGTGCCGCGCATTCGATCGAGCTCGAAGGTCACCTCCATGGGCAGCAGGGTACGCGCCGCCCAGAGACCGTCGATCTGCAGTGCCAGCTCGCCCGACACCGGTGACGCTCCGACGGGACTCTCGAGGCTGCCATGCGCTCTGCCCGACAGCGTGAGCGCCTGTGACACCCCCGCGGGCGTAGCCAGCGTCACGTCGACTGCCTTGTCACCCAGCGTGGCGCTGGCGGTTACCGCGCCGAGGTTGAGCGGATCCACACCCTCGTGCTCCGCTACGAGTCCGGAAAGATCCAGATGCGCACTACCGGAAAGCGGCGCAAACGAGTCGAGCCGTACCCGTGCGCTGGCGACACCGCGCAGAGTGATCGCGCCCGCGGGAAGCACCGTTGCGGGCAGCGTCCAGGGCTCCACATCCACGGTGAGCCCACCGTCCGGATAATCGACGGCAAAGCAGGCCCGGGCCGTGTCCAGGTCCGCATCCGTGGCATACAGCTCGAGGCACGCGCGCGGTACCATTACCCGTCCGGAACGGCTCACGGAGACGCTGGCAGCTCCGGCCAGTCGTGCACCGGCCGCCACCGATGTCGGCCGGAGGTCCAGGGTGGCGACGCCGATGTCGACACCCTCGTCGGTCATCCGGTAGGACGCCTGCCCTTGAGCCTCTCCCTGCGGCGTGTCGGCATCGAAGTCGACCGTGCCACGATCGAGCCGACCGTCGAGCCGGCCGCTCAGGCTCCCGAGCATCTGCGTCTGGTACCCGGCATCCGTCAACGTAAATGAGCCCTTGAGCGCCGGATCCGACAACGCGCCCCGCACCTGCAGCGTGGCCATTGCGCTGCCGGAGAACCGCTCGTCTGCGAGCCCGAGCGGCAATCCGCTGCCGCTCAGATCGAGCGCCAGGTGCCCGTCGTAGCCCACCTGGCCGTCGACACGCAGCACACCACTCCGGCCCGACTGCAGGACGTGCAGCGCCCCACCGGCGAGCGTCGCGGCCGACGTGTCGAGCTCCAGTGTCGCGAGCTCGGCCCTGAGCGGCCGCCGATCCAGCACGCCCCGGGAGCTCATGGACTCGAAGTGCATCCCGAACCCGTCCGACCAGGTAAGCCGCCCACGGCCGGTCGCCTCCTCGACCGTGAGCGGCATGTCCGTCAGCGTCGCATCGCGGATCTGAATCGAAGCGAACGTCATGCCGGCCCAGTCGCCCCGACCCGATACGCGCAGCTGGCCCTGGATGCTCGGATCGGTAACGCCGGCTCCCGCGTCGAACCGGTACCCGGAGAGATCACCCTGACCCTGGACGCTGACCTGATCCAGGCGCACCGCACGATCCACGAACGGTGTCAGGTCGAATGTCCGGGCACGCGCGGAGATCCGGAACGGCAGCGCGTCGTCCTGCAGGTTGGTGGAGACCTCCGCGTTGACGCCCAGCGCAACCACCTCGGCATGCAGCGCATCCCAGGGGCCGCGTGTGCGCATCGTGACCCGACGGTCGGCGAACGTGAAGCTGGTCGCTATGGCCAGGTCCGTGTTCCTGAGTGACAGGTTGGCATCGATGTCCACCAGCCGGGTAGCGTTGACGGACAGCGCGCCGATCCGGACGTTCTCGGCCGTGATGCCCAGCGGTAACGTGAGCGCCGTCGGTCCGCCGTCGGGCGGTTCGGCCGCCTCGGTCTCGATCTGAACACGCTCCGCATCCACGGACTGCAGGCTCACGGCAAGAAAATCGAATGACGACCACACGTTCGCCTCGACGCAGACGCCCTCGACCAGGACGCGTACCCCGGGCTGCTCGTAGCGTACCCGCTCGGCGCAAAGCTCGCCCAGCGCAGAGCCCGAAAGCCCGGTGATCGTGAGTCGGGGGGCCAGCATCTGCTCGACCCGGTCGGCGATGAGCCGGCTTCCGGCGGGACTCGCGAGCACGCCAACGACGACGGCGACCGCCAGCATCAGCACCACGAGCAGAACCAGCACGAGCATGCGCAGCATCAGAGATCCGGGCCCATGGAGATGTGTATCCGGAAGCTGTTGCCCCCCTCCTGCGGAAAGGCCAGATCCAGACGGATCGGACCAACCGGCGAGTACCAGCGCACCCCGGCACCGATGCTCCAGGGCAGATTGTCGAGCAGATGCTCGTCACCAACGTTGCCCGCGTCGACGAACACTGCCGCCGACCAGCGCGCCAGGAACCGCCAGTCGCTTTCGACGCTTGCGGTCAGCAGCAAACGCCCACCAAGGGACTTCCCCGCGTCGTCCTGGGGGCCCAGCGACTGGTAGTCGTACCCGCGCACGCTGCGATCGCCCCCGGCAAAGAAGCGCCAGGCAGGCGGCACGTTCTCGAAGTCGTTCGTGGCCATCCAGCCGACCTCGCTGCGCAGCAGCAGCCGGCCGCGCTCGGACAGTGGCAGGATCGTCTTGCCTTCCAGGTCCAGCCGCAGAAAGGACGCATCGGAGAGCACGTTCTCGATGGCGGTCGCCGCCTCGGCCTTGAACCGCAGGCCGTGCGTGGGTCGTACCGGGACGTTGGCCGTCACGTAGTGAACGCCCCATCCGGGGACCAGCGACATCTGCTGGGTCCACGCCCCGTTCTGCTTTGAGCGTCCGACGAGCAGCTCGATGAACGGCGTGGAGCTCCAGTTGACAGTGTGAAAGATGTTCTGACGCACCCCGACCTTGACGGCGACGTTCTCGATTGCGTCCGAGTTCTCCCGGTTCACGCCGCCGTAGAACGAGTACCAGTCGCTCTGCGGTCGCTTGCCGGGAACGCGATAGTCGGCGGAGACGTTCTGCGTCACCTCGGAGAGCTCGGTATCCATGCCGAGCCGGTGCCCGGCGCGATTCAGGCGGCGGACCGAGAAGTCGCCGCGCACGACAGGGCCGGTGTCGGTGCCGTAACCGATTCCGATCCCGTAGCGGATACGTCGCGACGCCTCCAGAATCACACGAACGTCCACGGTCTTGTCATCTTCCCGCGGCCGGGTGCGGACGTCCACGACGCTGAAGTAATCGCTGGCGACGAGGTCATTCTGCAGCTTACGCAGACGGCGCTGCTCGAACGGTGCTCCGGCGTTGAAGTCCGCGTACCGGACCAGCAGCTCACGGTTGAGCACGTCGGCGCCCGAGCTTACGTCGAGGTCGCCGAACCGGTAACGCTCTCCGGTATCCATCACCAGGTTGATGCTCGCAGAGTACCGCCCCCGATCGACGCGAATGTCGTGCCGGATCAGTCGGGCATCGAAGAAGCCGTACTCCCGCGCTGCGACCAGCAGAGCATCCTTGAGCGTCTCGTAGTCCGAATGCCGGAGCTGCGCACCGGTCTTCAGCCCCGTATCCGCCAGCAGACGCTGAAAAACCGGCAGGCTCGAGCCCTCACCGCGTACGTCCACATCCACCGAGTCGATGAGGACCGGCTCACCCGGATCGATACGGAACACGGCGCGCCAGCAGTCCTGCTCCCTGTCCTCGTTCAGCGTCAGGGTGGATTCGATGCTGGGCTGGTAGTAGCCGAAGGGCTTGAGGGCTTCACGGATGTCCCGGGGAGCCTGCTCGTAGCGGTAGCGGACTCGCACCGGATCCTGATCGCAGGGCTCGTCATCCAGACGCAGATAGGCACGCACGTTGTCCGCGATCCG
Source organism: Pseudomonadales bacterium (assembly GCA_050118205.1). Taxonomy (GTDB): domain Bacteria; phylum Pseudomonadota; class Gammaproteobacteria; order Pseudomonadales; family Azotimanducaceae; genus SZUA-309. Next base: position 20,050 of record JASFLG010000001.1, on the reverse strand, counting down.
ACCCTTCACTCCGTCCAGGCGTACGTCCGCCCAGACCGGTCGAACGGCCACGAGCGCGACGATCACGGCGACGACGACTACAGGGCGCATGATCTGTGGCTCAAGGAAAACGATCCGGTAAGGAGAACGGCGATGATATACGCGCACGCGACAGCGCGCGGTTCCAATCCGCTGTTGCCCGCCCGAGGCGCCCGCCGGTTGCGATGTCGGAAAAGCGAACTGGTTCTCGGTCTGTCGGCCGGCCGCGCTCTAGATTTGACCAACGCTGAGTCACTGTCAGACAAGGAGATAGGATGTCTTCCCAGATCGAACGCGATGCACTGGACTTCGAAGCAGAACCGACGGACGAGGATCTGGAGGCGCTGCTCGAATCCGATGAGATCCCGCGCGAAGCCTTCTATTTGGCGTGCAAGCAGGCCCTAAGCCACCTCAACTCTGCGGATTCGACCAGCACGTACGCCTGAGTTCGGCTGACAACCCTGTCACGGATGGCGGCGCGGGTTCAAATCAGTTGCGCCGCCTCCTCTCGCGTGTAGAACACCCCGTCTCGAACGAATCCGGCGACCACGCTGTCGATGAGCGCCACGATCTGGCCGGTCTGGTCACGCTCGGTGACCCACTCGTCCGGCAGGCAGCAGAACAGGTGCATCGTCGCCGGGCACCCATTCTGGGTACGCGCGATCTCGACGCGCCCGTCGGCGTCGTCCCGGAAAGCGGGCACAAACCCGGATCCGGCGGCGCGCTCACTCACCCCACCGGTTCCAGCAAAGACCTGATTCTCTTCGCGCAGCCTTTCAGGCGTATACATCGCGTGTACCTCGTTTCGGTCCGGTGATCGCACCGTCATGGCGACAGTTGCATCATCATTTGAATCTGCATCATTCATACCAATCTGCGTGTGAGCGTCCGGTCAACCCGTTAGACACCATAAAACACGGAGTTGCATGAACCGCGTCTGAACCGGGCGGCCGCCCGGGTCTCCGGGCCGAAGACACCGGGCGTCCCGGACCGGCACATCTGGACCGCCACGGGCCGCTTCGAGTCAGTATTTAACGTATTTACTGTCTAGTAAAGTGCCACAACCTTCAGTGCCCTTTGAAATCGGGCGGACGCTTCTCCACGAAGGACTGCACCCCCTCCCGAAAGTCCTCGGAACGAAACAGGTTGAGCACGCTCATCAGCACGTGGTGGGAATGGCTTTCGAAGTCCTGGGTCAACCCGTGACGGAACAGGCGCTTCATCTCCTGAATGGCGAGTGGCGCGTTGCCGGCTACCTTCTCCGCCCAGGCCGACGCCTCGTCCTCCAGTGCTTCCGCCGCGACGGCCCGGTTCACGAGCCCGTAGCCCTCCGAGGCCCGTGCGTCGAGCGGATCGCCGAGCATGGCGATCTCACAGGCCTTGGCCCAGCCCAGAAGCCGGGGCAGGTACCAGGTGCCGCCACTCTCCGGCACCACCCCCATCTTCGCGAATCCCGGCATGAGCACGGCGCGATCGGACATGAGCCGCATGTCGCAGCCCAGCGCGAGATCCAGACCGTACCCCGCGGCGGCGCCGTTGATGGCGGCGATCACCGGCGTGTCCATGCGCTGCAGGGTCACGGTGCAGATCTCCCGCGTCGAGTAGTGACGCGCCCCGGCCGTCGCGAGCGCCGCACCGCCGATGCCCTCGCCCGCCGCCGCCTGTTTCAGGTCGAGCCCGGAACAGAACGCGCGGCCGGCGCCGGTGAGCACGACCACGCGCACCGAGGCGTCGTCGTCGGCGGCTTTCAGCGCCTGGTTCAAGTCATCGAGCATCTGGCCCGTGATGGCGTTCATGGCTTCCGGACGATTCAGCGTGATCCAGCGGACGTGACCCCGATCCTCGGTCAGTACCTCTCTGCTTTCCGTACTCATCTTTTCTTGCCTCACTTCGGGACGTATTTCTTCACGCCCTTCGGCCCCACCTCGGCGCCGTAGACATCACCCAGCGCGTCCACCGCGACCCCTTCCGCGCCGCTCGTGCCCGAGTTGTCCTGATCGGGTTCCGGATCGGGAATGAACGCGGTGACGAACCCGTCCCGGGCAGAGCCGATCCGGATGCCCCGCTTGTAGCCCGCATTGCGGTGACTGTTCGATTCCGAGTCCGCGACGTAAAGCCGGTCGTCCGAGTCGATGAACACCCCGCTCGGGCGGCCGAACTGATACCACGTGTCGAGGTGATTGCCTTCCTGATCGAAGATCTGCACCCGTGAGTTACCGCGGTCGGCGACGAACAGCCGGCCCTGGGAGTCCATCGCCAGCCCGTGCGGCTCGTTGAGCTCGCCATCCGCGGTGCCGGGTCCCCCGAACTCGAGCAGGTAGTTGCCGTCGGCATCGAACTTCACGATCCGATTGTTCGCCGGCTGATCCGGACCCGACGCGTGGCCATCCGCAACGAAGATGGATCCGTCGGGCGCCACGAGCACGTCACAGGGCTTGCGCAGCGTCGTCCGGCCGTCACCGGCAACACCCTTCTCGCCCAGCGTCATCAGCAGCTCGCCCTCGGGACTGAATTTATAGACAACGTGCCCCCAGCCTTCGGGGATTGGCGCATAGCCGTTCGCGTCGGCGATCCAGACGTTGTCTTCGGCGTCCACGTAGATGCCATGCGGCCAGGCAATCAACCCGGCGCCGAAGCTTCGGATCAGGTTGCCGTCCAGATCGAACAGCAGCACCGGGTCCACGTCACTGCCCACGCACAGGTTCGCGCCGCAGCGCTCCGCGACCCAGATGTGCTTGCCATCGCTGGTGGGATAGATGGCGCTCGTGGAGCCCCACTCCCGCCCGTCGGGCAGCTTGCCCCAACCCTCAATGGTCCGGTACGGATTGGGGGCGTAGTTCTCCGCCCGGGCCGGCGCTCCGGTCAGGGCAGCGGCCGCGACCAGGATCGCCAGGCCAGGAATGCCTCGCAGGATACGGTTGATGTTGCGCGTCATGGTCCTCCCCTCGAGTCGACGGCGTTGGCAGATTCTACCTGCGTTCGCTCAGCGGCGAACGACCAGCACCTCATAGCGGCCGTCAGCGCCGATGAAGTGAGAGCACACAGCGCTGACCACGCTGATCACGATGGCGCCGAACACGGCGCTCCAGAACCCGGCCACCTCGAAACCGTCCACCAGCCAGCCCGCCAGGTTCAGCATGGCGGCATTCAGAACCAGCAGAAAGAGCCCCAGGGTCAGGATGGTGATGGGCAAGGTCAGCACCACGAGCACGGGCCGCACGAAGGCGTTGATGAGCCCGAGCGCGATGGCCGCCCAGATGAGCGAGCGCGTGCTGCTCGCCGCGATGCCCGGAACGAGGTAGGTCGCGAGCCAGATGCCCAGCCCGGTGATGATCATACGGACGACGATGCCTGTCATGTGCCCTCCCCGAGCTCCCGGCGACGTCCGTAGGTGGCGTAACGACGCCCGTTCTCGGTCGCGAGGAACGCCTCGAGCGGCACGGACTCCTGCCGCAGGAACCCTTTCTGTGGCAGCTTGCCCGTGGACACCATCTCGATCACCGCACTCACGGACGAGGCCGTGGTCCAGGCAATGGCACGCCACGTGCGCCCGTCGATCTCGAGCGGAAGATAGGAGCGGACGAACTCGCGCCGGTTGAGCACGCCCTGCTGCCAGCCCTCGGCCGAGACGTGCACGTGCACCACGTCCTCATCCACCGGCGGCTTCGCGTTCTTGAGAATCCGACCCGCGAGCTCGCGATCCTCGCGCATCAGCAGCTCGTGAAAGAAGAAGTTCATGAGCGACGCGTGACCCGGATAACGCATGGTCTTGTAGTCGATGTTCTCCACGCGGCCGGCATAGGTGTCGCACATGGTGCCGAGCCCGCCGGAAGTCGTGAACGCTTCCAACCGTACGCCGTTCACGTGCACGGTCTCGATCCACTCCATGGGCGAGACCCACTTGTGCTCCCCGTCCTCGATCACCTCACAGTCGTTCAGGTACTCGTTGACCACGCCTTCCGGTGACCAGTTGAACGAATAGGCCAGAAGCCCCGTCGGGTGCTGCGGCAGCGCGCCCACGCGCAGCTTGATCGAGCGGATCGTATCAAACTGCTCGGCGAGGTGGGCCCCGACGATCCCGACGAAGCCTGGCGCCAGCCCACACTGAGGCGCCATCAGCGTCCCGCTCGTCGCGGCCAGCTCGAGAATGAGCTCCTTGGTCGGTACGTCCTCGGTCAGATCGAAGTAGTGGATCCCGAGCTCGCAGGCGAGCCGTGCGAGCGGTCCGTTCAGCGCGTACGGCAGACAGGAGAGCATCGCGTCCTGGCCGGTGAGCACCGGCCGCAGCGCCTCCATGTCGGTTGCCGAGGCCGTCACCACCTCGAACGGCAGTGACTGCTCCGGCGGCTTCATGTCGACCCCGGTGACCTGAAAGCCGCTGCCCGTCAGCAACCGCCCGGCGAGCTCGCCGACGCCGCCGATTCCGAGCACCGCGATGTTCTGGATTTGGCCGTTCGCTGCCATGACCCGTCAGACCTCGAAGTTGATGCCTTGGGCGAGCGGCAGCTCGTCCGAGTAGTTCACCGTTACCGTCTGCCGACGCATATAGGCTTTCCAGGCGTCCGATCCGGACTCCCGGCCGCCGCCCGTTTCCTTCTCACCACCGAACGCACCGCCAATCTCGGCGCCGGAGGGGCCGATGTTGACGTTCGCGATCCCGCAGTCCGAGCCCCGGGCACCGACGAAGGCCTCGGCCTCCCGAACATCGGTGGTGAAGACGCAGGACGACAGTCCCTGTGGCACGGCGTTGTGCATGGCCAGGGCCTCGTCGAAGGTCTCGTATTTCATCGCGTAGAGAATCGGTGCAAAGGTCTCCGTGCGCACCACCTCGCTCTGCTCCGGCATCTCGACGATGGCCGGTCGCACGTAGTAGGCATCGGGATACACGTCGGCCAGCACCCGTTCGCCCCCCGTGACGACCCCACCCCCTTCCCGCGCCCGGCCAAGCGCCGACTGCATACGCTCGAAGGCGTCGCCGTCGATCAGCGGCCCGACGAGCACGCCGTCATCCAGCGGGCTGCCGATGGCGAGATCGCCGTACACTTTCTTCAGCTGCTCGAGCAGCGCGTCGTACACGTCGGCGTGCACGATGATCCGGCGCAACGACGTGCAGCGCTGACCGGCCGTCCCGACCGCTGCGAAAACGATGGCGCGCAGGGCGAGGTCCAGCGCCGCGGATGGCGCCACGATCATGGCATTGTTGCCGCCGAGCTCGAGAATCGTCCGTCCGAACCGTTCGGCGACCACCGGACCCACCTTGCGGCCCATTGCCGAGGAGCCGGTGGCGGAGATGATGGGGACCTCCCCATGCCGGATCAGCGCCTCGCCTACCGCGGCGTCACCGATCAGCAGCTGACTCAGGCCGTCCGGCGCCTCCGGAAACCGGGACACCACCCGCGAGAGGATTTTCTGCACCGCCATGGCGGTGAGCGGTGCCTTCTCCGACGGCTTCCAGATCACCGGGTTGCCGCAGACGAAGGCCAGGGCGGCGTTCCACGACCAGACCGCGACCGGAAAATTGAAGGCTGTGATCACCCCGGTCGGCCCCATGGGGTGCCAGACCTCGCGCATGGTGTGACCCGGCCGCTCCGATGGCATGGTGAGCCCGTAAAGCTGACGGGAGAGCCCGACGGCGAAGTCGCAGATGTCGATCATCTCCTGCACCTCACCGAGGCCCTCCTGCAGAATCTTGCCGCACTCGGTGCTGACCAGCGCCGCCAGAGAGGCCTTCTGGGCCCTGAGCTCCAGGCCAAGCAGTCGCACGAACTCGCCGCGCTTGGGGGCCGGCACTTCCCGCCAGCGGCGGAAGGCGCGTACGGCCCGCTCCACCGTGGCCGCCACGTCCGCCGCCGCACTGGTCCGGACCATCGCGAGCTGGCCACCGTCGATCGGTGACGACACTCGAAGCTCGCCGCCTGCCAGGTCTGCCGGATCGAGCCCCGCGGCGGTCGTGATCGTATCGTGAGCCATGTGTGCGTCCTCTGCTGCTACCAGATGCTGACCCGGTCCTCAGGCGGAAGATAGAGCGCCGCATCGCGGTGCACATCGAAGGCCTCGTACCAGGCATCGACGTTGCGTACCACGCCGTTGGACCGATAGCGCGGCGGCGAGTGCGGATCCGCCTTGAGCTGAGCCAGCATCGCCTCTTCGCGGATCTTCGCCCGCCAGAGCTGCGAGAAGGCGATGAAGAACCGCTGATCGCCGGTCAGCCCGTCGAGCACCGGTGCTTCGTCACCGTCGAGGCTCTCGCGATAGGCGTGATAAGCAATGTTGATACCGCCAAGGTCGCCGATGTTCTCGCCGAGCGTGAACTCGCCATCGACGTGCACCCCCGGTACCGGCTCGTAGGCCGAGTACTGCTTGACCAGCCTGTCGGTGAGCGCCTCGAATCGGGCCCGGTCCTCATCCGTCCACCAGTTCTCCTGAACACCCCTGGCATCGGACTTGGAGCCCTGGTCGTCAAAGCCATGTCCCATCTCGTGACCGATGACCGCGCCGATCGCGCCGTAGTTCACCGCGGGGTCGGCCGCGGGATCGAAAAACGGCGGTTCCAGGATCCCGGCGGGAAACGTGATCGAGTTGAACTGCGGCGTGTAGAACGCATTCACCGTCTGCGGTGGCAGGAACCACTCGTTCCGATCCGTGGGCCGAGACAGGCGGCCGATGGCGTCCGCCTCGTAGTAGACCCGCAGCGCACGCACGTTGCCCATCAGGTCACCCCGGTCGATGGACACGCTCGAGAAGTCGCGCCAGGTGTCCGGATAGCCGATCTTGGGAAGGAAACCCTTGAGCTTGGCGAGCGCGCGCTGCTTCGTCTCGTCGCTCATCCAGGTGAGCGCCTGGATCCGGTCGTGCAACGCGGCCTCCAGATGCTTCACCATGGACAGCATCTGTTCCTTGAACTCCGGGGGGAAGTAGCGCGCCACGTAGACCTGGCCCACGGCGTCGCCGAGACCGTCGCTGCCACTCACCAGGTTCACGGCGCGCCGCCAGCGTTCCTGCTGCTCGGGCTGGCCGCTCAGCACCGCCCCATAGAAGGCGAAATTGGCATCGTCGATGGCGGTGGCCAGAAACGGCGCGTTGTTCGAGACCAGGTGATAGGCGAGATACGCGCGCCACACGGGCAAGGGCCACTGAGCGATGATCTCCACGATCGGTCCGATGGCGCTCGGATGGTTGTCGTTGATCACCTCGGGGACGACGCCGATCGCGTCAAAGAATCCTTTCCAGTCAAAATCCGGATATTCTTCAATAAGTTGTTCCGGGGTTCTCAGGTTGTAAGTAAGGTCCCGATTGCGACGGTCGGCCCGGGGCCAGTGGGCGCCGGCAATCGCCGTCTCGAGCGCGAGTACCTGATCGGCGAGTGCCGCCGACTCCGGCAGATCCACCAGGTTCAGCAGGGTAGCGATGTGGTCCCGGTAGGCCGCCCGGATCCTTGCGAAGCGCTCGGATCGCTCCAGGTAGTAATCCCGCTCGGGCAGCCCCAGCCCACCAGCGTACATGCCCGCGATGAAGCGGGAGGGGTCCTTACGGTCGATTTCGATACCGAAGGCGATGGGCGAGATGCTGTCTTCCAGGTCGGAGCGTCCGAACGCGGCGGTCAGGGCCGCACGGCTGTCGATGGCCTGGACCGCGTCGAGCTCGCCGCGTATCGGCGCGTAGCCGAGACGGTCGAGCGTTTCCGTGTCCAGGAAGCTCGCGTAGTAATCGCCGATCTTCTGCTCGATGGTGCCCGGCCCGGGCCCTGCTCCGGCCAGCTCCCCGATCAGGGTCTGGACCCGCTCCTGGGCCTGGTCGCGCAGCGCATAGAAGTTGCCGAAAGCCGACTTGTCGGGCGGCAGCTCGTAGCTGCCCAGCCAGGTGCCGTTGGCGTAGCCGTAAAAGTCGTCCCCCGGCGCCACGTCGGCGTCCATGAGGGCCAGATTGACGTTGTGCCCCGGTGCCGGGGACATCCCGGTGCCCTCCTCCGGCGCGCCTTCCCGGCAGCCAGCGAGTGCCATCAGAAGCGTCCCGGCGATGAACAGGGCACGCGGAGCCGGTGGCCGGATGGAATGCAGAATCATGAATACGCGACCTGGCGTCAGACCGGGGCTGCGGATTCTACCAGCGTTGCCGCCCTTGACCCCACCGCGTATCCTCCGAACCCTTCCGACAATAACGAGACGAATACTTTCCAATGAAGCGGGAAATCATTGCCCGGCTGCAGGAAACCAGCAGGGCGGCGGAGCTCGGGGGTGGCGAGCATCGGATTCAACAGCAGCATCTGAAGGGCAAGCTCACTGCCCGTGAGCGCATCACCCTGCTGCTCGATGAAGACTCATTCGAGGAGTGGGACAAGTTCGTCGAGCATCGTTGCACCGATTTCGGCATGGAAGAGCAGAAGATTCCCTCGGACGGGGTGGTGACCGGCTACGGCACCATCAACGGGCGCCTGGTGTTCGTCTTCAGCCAGGATTTCACCGTCTTCGGCGGCGCGCTCTCGGAAGCGAATGCCGAGAAGATCTGCAAGATCATGGATCAGGCGATGAAGGTCGGAGCACCGGTCATCGGACTCAACGATTCCGGCGGCGCTCGGATTCAGGAGGGCGTGGCGTCTCTCGGTGGCTACGCCGAGATCTTTCAGCGCAACGTGCTCGCCTCCGGTGTGATTCCGCAGATCAGCCTCATCATGGGGCCCTGCGCCGGTGGGGCGGTCTACTCCCCCGCCATCACCGATTTCACCTTCATGGTCGAGCACTCCTCGTACATGTTCGTGACCGGACCGGACGTGGTGAAGACGGTCACCCACGAGATCGTCACCCCGGAGGAGCTCGGCGGCGCCAGCATCCACACCAAGAAGTCCGGGGTGGCGGACCTCGCCATGGTCAACGACCTGGAGGCCATCCTGCAGACGCGGCGCTTCATGGACTTCCTGCCGTCCAACAACCGGGAAAAGCCCCCACGGTGGCCGACGGACGATCCGGCCACCCGGGAAGAGCCGTCGCTGGACAGCCTCGTGCCCGCGGACGCATCCAAACCCTACGACATCAAGGAAGTCATCGTTAAGGTCGCGGACGAGGGCGATTTCTTCGAGCTCCAGCCGGAATACGCCCGCAACATCGTGATCGGCCTGATCCGCCTGCAGGGCAGCACCATCGGCGTGGTGGCAAACCAGCCCATGTGGCTCGGGGGTCCTCTGGATATCGACGCCTCCAAGAAGGGTGCCCGCTTCGTGCGTTTCTGCGACGCGTTCAACATTCCCATCCTGACCCTGGTGGACGTCCCCGGCTTCATGCCCGGAACGTCCCAGGAGTACGGCGGCATCATCAAGAACGGGGCGAAGCTTCTCTATGCCTACGCCGAGTGCACGGTGCCGAAGGTCACCCTGATCACGCGCAAGGCATACGGCGGCGCCTACGACGTCATGGCGTCCAAGCACCTTCGTGGCGACGCGAACTTTGCCTGGCCGAGCGCGGAAATCGCGGTGATGGGTGCCAAGGGCGCCGTGGAGATCATCTTCCGCAAGGACATCGGCAACGCACAGATCATCGAGGCAAAGACCCAGGAGTACGAAAACCGGTTCGCGAACCCGTTCATCGCCGCCAGCCGCGGCTACATCGACGACGTGTTCATGCCCCGGGAGACCCGGACGCGCGTGTGCCGGTCGTTCGCGATGCTGCGTGACAAGCAGCTCGAGAATCCGTGGCGCAAGCACGGCAACATTCCCCTGTAGGTTTCAGCAAGATGTTCAAGAAGATCCTCATTGCCAACCGGGGCGAGATCGCCTGCCGCGTGATCAAGACTGCCCGCTGGATGGGTATCGGTACCGTGGCCATCTATTCGGACGCGGATGCAGGCGCCGTGCACGTGCGCATGGCAGACGAGGCGGTGCGCGTGGGCGGGCCCGCCTCTACCGACAGCTATCTGCGCATCGACCGGGTTCTCGGCGCCATCGAACAGACCGGTGCCCAGGCCGTGCACCCCGGCTACGGGTTTCTCTCCGAGAACGCGGAGTTTGCCCGTGCGCTCGACAAGCTGGGCATTGCTTTCATCGGGCCCGGCATCAAGGCCATTACCAGCATGGGCGACAAGATCGCTTCAAAGCAGCTCGCCGCCGAGGCGGGTGTGAACACCATCCCCGGCTATACGGACGTGATCACCGACGCGGATCATGCGGTGAGCATCGCGAAAGAGATCGGCTATCCGGTGATGCTGAAAGCCAGCGCGGGCGGTGGCGGCAAAGGCATGCGGGTGGTCTGGAACGACTCGGAGTGCCGGGAAGGCTTTGACAGCACCCGTGCGGAGGCACGTTCCAGCTTCGGCGACGATCGCATATTCGCCGAGAAGTTCATCGAGGAACCCAGACACATCGAGATCCAGGTGCTGGCGGACAAGCACGGCAACGTGATCTACCTCGGCGAGCGCGAGTGCTCCATTCAACGCCGCCACCAGAAGGTCATCGAGGAAGCACCCTCTCCTTTCCTGGACGACGCCACCCGTTCGGCCATGGGGGAGCAGGCAGTGGCCCTGGCGAAGGCGGTGGACTACGCGTCCGCGGGAACGGTGGAGTTCATCGTGGACGCCAACCGGAACTTCTACTTTCTGGAGATGAACACGCGGCTGCAGGTGGAGCACCCGGTCACCGAGCTGGTGACCGGGCAGGATCTGGTCGAGCACATGATCCGCGTCGCCAACGACGAGCCCCTGGCGATCACCCAGAGCGACGTACAGCTGACCGGCTGGGCGCTGGAAGCGCGCGTCTACGCCGAGGATCCCTTCCGCAACTTCCTGCCTTCCATCGGCCGCCTCGTGCAGTACCAGCCGCCCGCCGAAAGCGCCACGGTTCGTGTCGACTCGGGCATCGAGGAAGGCAGCGAGGTCTCCATGTTCTACGACCCGATGATCGCCAAGCTGATCACCTACGGCGAGACGCGGGACCAGGCCATCGACCGCATGGGCTGCGCGCTGGATGCGTACTACATACGCGGCGTGAATCACAACATCAGCTTTCTCAACGCGCTGATTGCGCACCCGCGCTTTCGCGAAGGACGTCTTTCCACCAATTTCATCGCGGAAGAGTACCCGGATGGATTTCACGCGGCCGACGTGCCCCAGGCTGATCCCATGCTCCCGGTTGCCTTCGCGGCGGTCATTCACCGCATCGTCAATCAGCGTGCCGCGCTGATCAGCGGCCAGACCCGCCGCTTCGAGCTGAAGGAACGCAATGACTGGGTGGTGATCGCCGGAACCGACCACTATCCGGTCGACGTGCAGTCCGTGGCGCACGGTTTCGAGGTCCGGCACGGGGATGCCATCTATCGCGTGACCACGGACTGGACCATTGGCGAACCGGTAATCACCGGGGAGATCAACGGTTCCGCCGTGACCATGCAGCTCGACCGCACGCCCAGCGGTTTCCGTCTGCACCACCGCGGCGCGGCGATCGAAACCACGGTGCTGCCGCCGGACGGCGCGGCACTGACCCGGCACATGCTCGAGCGGGCACCGCCGGACCTGTCGAAGTTTCTGCTCTCGCCGATGCCCGGCCTGCTGGTACGCCTCTCGGTCGCGGAGGGCGACGAGGTGAACAGCGGCGAGGAGCTGGCCGCCGTGGAAGCCATGAAGATGGAGAACAGCCTGCGGGCGACGGACAATGTGAAGATCGCCAAGATCCTGGTCGCAGAAGGCGACAGCCTGGAGGTCGACCAGCCGATCCTCGAGTTCGAGTAGCCCGGGCGGAAATCCAGGGCCAGCCGTTCTACCGCTTCGAAGGCGGGCCGGCGCTGGTGTGTCGCGTCCCCGGGGGGTCCACCGCCCAGCCGGGCGTTTCCCCCCAGGATTCCTCGTAGACGAGCTCCGTGAGAGGCCGGCGTCGCACCGGCCCGTGATGACCCTCGGGTCTGCCCAGCGTGACCGTGGCGGCGATGACGGTATTCTCGGGGATACCGAGCAGCTCGACGAGCTCGTCGTACACACCGCCGTGGAAACCGGTGATCACGCCGCCATATCCCAGCGCCCGGGCACCGAGCAGCAGGTTCTGCACCGCCGGATAGATGGATGCGCCTTCGAACGTGCTGGGCTCCCGGTAGCGCACCAGGCACGGCAGCACCAGCGCGGGGACCTTCTCGAAGTTGTTCACGTAGTGCTCCATGGTCCGGGTCATGCGCGCCTTGGGCGAGTTCTCCCGGCTCCCTGAGCCCTCGTCGTAACCGTCATTGCGACGCTTGGCGTTCCAGACGCGGCGCGCGACGCCGCCCATCAGGCGTTTGGCCTCCCTTGCCTTCGGTCCGTCGGTCAGCACCAGGAACCGGAACGGCTGCCGGTTGGAGCCGCTCGGCGCGCGGGTGGCAGCGAAGAGGATGGCGCGCAGCACCTCGGGCGGAATGGGCTCGTCGCGGTAGCGGCGGATGGCGCGCGTACTGGTCAGCCCTTCGAGGAGACCGACCTGGTCGGTCGGCAGCGGCGTTTCGCCCAGAATCTCGTTACTCATCTCCGCATTCTAGTGCGCGCACTCTCCCTTGGGCCAGTCGAAGGCACCGGTCCCACGCCGCGCCAGAAATTCCTCGACCACCGCCGCTTCGTTCCGATTCGAGGTATCGATGCGATGATCGATGAATCCGGGAACGGCTTCGAGCTGAGCGTGCATGTGGCGCACCACCCGAACCGACGCCGAAGGCTGATCCGCCCGGCCCTGCACGCGCCCTTCTGCGGTGGCCAGGTCCGCGTGCAGCAGCACGTACTCGAAGCGGGCGACGACCGCAGTGATGGTCTCGAGCCACCAGGGGCCGATGACGCCGTCCACGAACACCTCGTAGCCGTCATCCGAAAACGACACGGCGGCATGAAGAAACGCCCGCAACACCGCCGCGTTCTGGCTGCGCGACTCCGGCGTCGTCGGATCCAAAGGATGCGCGAGAAAATCGTAGAACTCGTCGGTCACGACGTGCACACCCCGTGCACTGCGTCTGGCGAGCGACCGCGCCAGCGTCGTCTTGCCGCTTCCCGGGCAACCGGAGATGATCGTCAACCCGTTCAAGCTTCCGTGCCCCGCTCCCGCGCGTTCCGACGCAGAGTATCCAGCGTCCGCGCCGTCACGGCCAGGTCTTCGGCACTCACGCCTCTGGCCAGAAGCGCGTAGTAGTCGATCCGCGCCCGGTGTGCGCGCCGGATGGTCCGAGTGCCGAGCCTCGTGAGCTGGACCACCTGACGTCGCGCATCATCGGGATCCTCGCGGCGGACGACGTAACCGTCCGCCTCCAGCCCCTTCAGCACGTGGTGCATGGTCGCGCGACTGACCATCTCCTGAGCTGCCAGCTCCGACGGCGAGCAGGAACCCCCAAAATACAGCACGGCCAACGCCGAGAGCCGGGCCCGACCAACTCCCTGGGCTTCGTCGACCCGCCGGATCCTGCGCATGAGCTGCGTGATCGACGAGTTGACGGTCAGCAGATCGTCGCCGGTTGACACGGCTTGCCCCTGGTTCTAGTCTCATCAGTTAGCAATGCTAACAAATGCTAACAGATAGTGGGGCTGACGGAAACAGGCCCCGGGACGCCAAGCACACGGGGAGGCACCATGCGACTGACGAGACTGCATCAGGTGGCGGCCAGAGCGGAGGATCTCGAGCGTAGCCGCGAGTTCTACGCGGACGTACTGGGGGCGCGCTACATCGGCACGTTCGATCCGCCCGGGCTGCTCTTCTTCGACTTCGCCGGGACCCGGCTATTGCTCGAGCGCAACAGCGCGCCCGCCACGCTCTACTTCCGGGTCGACGACATCCAGCGTGCGCACGCGGATCTCACCAATCGGGGTGTGGTCTTCGAGTCGGCGCCCCACCTGGTACACCGCGATGATGCGGGCACCTTCGACAACCCCGGCACGGAGGAATGGATGGCGTTCTTTCATGATCCGGGAGGCAACACCCTCGCGATCGCGTCCCGCCGTTGAGCGGACGTTACCTCGCGTCCTGTCTGGACAACTCGTTCGATCAGCGCGCGAGCTGGTAGCGCAGGCCGAACTCCATCGAGTGAATCCAGTGATCGGGTTGGATCGTGCTGCCGTCGGCCAGGTCGACGTCGTGAGAATCGATGTACATGATCCGCCACGCGGTGCGGAACGAAAGCTGACGGGTGAGTTCCACGTCGAACCCGGCGATGGCCTGAACGTATCCGGCGCTCGACTTGTCGTCTACCAGCTTGCTGTTGTCATCGACGTAGTTGACGTCGTAGCGCGTGCTGGCCGTGCCGGCGCCGAAACCGAATGAAGGCTGCACCGGCGCATCCGGGAAGAGGTTGTAGATCAGGTTGGCGCCCAGGCTCGATGTGCTCTGCTCGCCGCCCACCCGTCGCTCCCCGATGTAGAAACCGAAGTCCACGATCTGCACCTCGTTCCAGCGGTACCCGTACTCCGCCTCGAGCCGCCATCGGCGGCCCAGCGTGTGCCCGAACGCCAGCGTCATGATCCCGCCGGGCTGGTACGCGTCAAACGTGATCGGCCCCGCCGTCGTATCTCGAACCCAGTCGACCCCGCCCGACGCGGACACGTAGAAGCCCTGCGGTTGCTCGCCGTTCGCCCGACGGGCACCGAAGCCACCAGGGCGATCCGCGCCGGGAAAGTAGTAGAAACTCAACCACCCGGAGTGGATCGTCTGGTCCAGGTCGATCTTGTCCCCGGCCAGCGACTTGAGCGAAGCATTCGGTGTACGCCAGTACTCGTACTCGATCCCCAGATCCATGCGCCGGGTGAGCGGCATCCGGAAACCCAGCATGGCCTGCACCGCGGCGGCGCTGGTGTCGTCGGTGATCAGCAGCTCTTCATCCGTTGATCCGGGGGTGGTGGCGCTCAACCGGTAGGTGATCCAGGCCGGCCCGACGCCCGCACCCACGTACGGCACCAGCCAGTTGCCGGCGTGGAACTCCCGGATGGCGCTCAGCATCAGGCCCGCGGTGGTGTAGCGGTCGTTCGGGCCCGGGTCGGTACTCGTCCCACCGTCCGTCGGCGCGAAGTACTCGGCCTTGGTCTTGCGCTGGGAAAGCTCGAGCTCGAGCCACCAGTTCTCTCCGAAGCGCCGGGCCACGGCGCCGCTGTAGCGCGGTAATCCGAGATCGTACTCGACCTTCGTGCCGTACCCGTCCAGCTTGGCCTGCTCCCCGTAGTTTGCACCGAAGCCGAAATCCAGATACCAGTCGCCCGTCTCTGTGCTCTGCGCCATGGCGGCGCTCGAGAGCGCAAGGCCGATCACCAGGTGAGCGAGCCCGAGAACGCAGAATCGCCAGCGGTTCGTGGATGTGTTGTCTGCCTCTGCCTGCATCTGTCTGGTCCTGGCGCCCTTGGGGGTCGAAGGCGCGCAGTATAGTATCGGCGTGCCGAACATCCACTCAGACAATAGGGCCGAACGCAGAAGGACATGCAGATCTATCCCGCTCTGAAGAAGGCAGGAGTCAGGCTCATGCGCGGTGTCGCCGACTTCCAGGCGCGACACTCGCTCGTCGGCACCGGGCCGGTGCTCGACAACGCGGAGTTTCCCTGGGTCGCCGAGGTGGAAGCGGCCTACCCTGCGATCCGGGCGGAGCTCGAGACTCTGCTCGAGCACCCGGAACGCATCCCGACGTTCCACCAGATCTCGCCCGACCAGGCGCGCATCTCCCGCGGTGACAACTGGAAAGTGTTCACGTTCCACGCCTACGGCACCCGGATCGAGGAGAACCGGGCGTTGTGCCCGGAGACGTCGGCCCTCATCGACCGGGTGCCCGGCCTGCAGAATGCCTGGTTCTCGATCCTCGCCCCGGGTTATCACATTCCGCCACACCATGGCCCGACTCGAGCCGTGATCCGCCTCCATCTCGGTCTCATCGTGCCGTCGGACGCCCGATCCTGCTGGATCCGCGTGGACGACAGGATCTGCACCTGGGAGGAAGGACGTGCCCTGGTATTCGACGACACCTATGAGCACGAGGTCAGAAACGACACGCCCGAACGCCGCGTGGTCCTGTTCGTCGATTTCGACCGGCCCATGGACCTGCCGGGCACGCTGGTGAACCGCCTTCTGGTCTTTCTGATCCGGGCGAGCAACTACGTGCGCGTGCCGCTCAAGAACCTGGCCGAGTGGAACCGCAAGCTGGAGAAGGCCGGCTGACGCGCTCCGCCGGGGCCATCGGAATATAACAGGGCCTTTTTAGGACATAGCCATTCGTTCCTTCTCAGCACCCCGGGCGGACATTACCTTGCTCACTCCATCCGCCGAGCAATCGACATGCCCTGCACCGCCCTCCCGGAACCCGTCTTCACGGACGCCGAGCATCTGGAGAACTGGAACAAGCGCCTGGCCCAGCTGGATGCCGCCGGGCGGGTGCGCTGTGCGTTGGATCACCTGCCCGGCAATCATGTGCTGACCTCCTCCTTCGGGGCCCAGGCGGCCGTCAGCCTGCACCTGCTGACCCGGGCCCGGCCGGACATACCCGTCGTTCTGCTCGACACCGGCTATCTGTTCCCGGAGACCTACGCGTTCATCGACGAGCTCACCGATCGGCTGCAATTGAATCTGAAGGTCTATCGCAATCCCATGAGCCCCGCCTGGCAGGAGGCGCGCTACGGTCAGCGCTGGACGCAGGGGGTCGAAGGAATCGAGCAGTACAACCAGGACAACAAGGTGGAGCCCATGGCACGTGCCCTGACGGAGCTCGACGTCGGTACCTGGTTCAGCGGCCTGCGCCGGGAGCAGGCGACGACCCGTCGCGACACCCCGTTCGTGCACCACACCGGTTCGCACTTCAAGGTGTGCCCGATCGCGGACTGGACGGATCGTGACGTATTCGACTATCTGCGCACCCACGATCTGCCGTATCACCCCTTGTGGCACAAAGGCTATGTCTCCATCGGCGACGTGCACACCACCCGACCCCTGTCCGAGGTGTCCGACGAGGAGGCGACCCGCTTTTTCGGCCTGAAACGCGAATGCGGCATTCACGACACGGACTACGGGCGCCTGACGTCGGCTCCGTGAGGTAGGCGTCAACCGCCGCTCAGGCTTTCCAGCTCGCGCTGACGGGTTTCCGGAAAGGCGAAGAGCAGCGCGCCGGCGAGCACCGTGGCCACGGAGAGGCACGGGATGAGCCAGGCGAGATCGCCGCGCCGCTGCTGAAGCATCCCGAGCACGAACAGTCCCGCTGCCGCGCCGAGGGTCTCCATCAGAACCAGCACACCCGTCGAGGTACCGCGGTGCGAGGTGGGAAAGAGCTCGGAGGACAGGGCCCGGATGATCACGTTCCCGCCCATCATCGTGAACACCAGCACCGCCCAGATCAGCGTCAGTGACCAGCCGGGGCCGTTGTAGAACAGCCACGCGCCCAGCGGAAACACCAGAAGGAAGGTGAAGCCGACCAGTCTGCGGCCGATCCGATCGGCGAGCCGCCCCGCCACCACATTGCCGGCAATCCCCACCGCACCCGCAATCAGCACCATGAGCGAGAGCTGATATGCCTGCCAGCCGTGGTACTCGAGCACGAAGTAGCCGGTGAAGCTCAGAACTACCGCATGACCCAGAGACGCGGAGGCCGCCAGCGCGGCCATGCCGAACGCCCGCCTCGGGTTCGTGCCCGCAAACGCGGCGAGCGGGCTCCACCAGGCACCGGCCCCATCCGGCAACGCTTCCATGTGCGCACGAAAGCGCGCCGTCTCCTGAATCTGCCGGCGGAACACGGGCAGCAGCAGAAGCGGCAGCACCCCGAGCAGGTACAGCGCGCGCCAACCCCAGGGCAGCACCTCGATGAGACCGAACATGATCGCACCCAGACCGTGCCCGATGGCGCTCACCGCCGCCAGCATGCCGATCCCCCAGCCCCTTGCCGACGCGGGCAGCTCTTCGGCGACGATCACCACGGCGACGGCCGAAGCGGTGAGGACGAAGGTTCGCGTGATCATCTGACACGCGACGAATTGCGCGGCGGTCTGGCTGAAAGCGGTCAGCATGGTGCCGAGACTCAGCCCGACCATGGAGACGAGAAACAGCCGGCGTCGCCCCAGCCGATCGACGAAGGGCACGACCAGAAACGCCGGCAACGCCCCCAGCCGGATGAGCATCTGGAAGAAACCCAGATCCGTCTCCGGTATGCCGAGATCTTCCCGGATGAACTTCAGCGCATTGCCGAGCAGCGACGTGTCGTAGTGTTCGAACAGCAGCGCGAACGTGACAAAACCGAGCACCTTGAGCTCGGTGCGACCCACCTCGCGCGGCACACGCCCGAGCATGTGCGGTGGGATCCACCACGGATTGCGGCCCCAGTAGTCGGGCAGCCAGCGCCTGCCGTTCACTCTTTCGTTTCGTCGTCCTTCGGCGCCCGCTGCATGGCCGCCAGGCGCAGCAGGACCCGCGCCGACTCCAGCTCGCCCGCCAGCGCCCGGGTCCGGATGGTCCCGTAGATGGCGAGAATGTCCTCGTCGCTGACCTGGGGAACTTCCTCCAGACGCGACAGGGCATCCGCCACCGCGTCGGGTCCGCCGTCGCCGGCAATGAAGTTGTGGCTGCCGCGCACGAGCGTATCCGCACCACCGATGAAATCGCACCCCGCGCAGCCGAGCAGCACGAGACCCAGCATGAACAAGCGTATGTGCATGGGAGCCCCTGTTCGAATTCCGGTTGGATCGGCGCATCATACAGAGATCGCGGTATTTCCGGAGGCGACGTGGGCACCACCGTCGGTCTGGGCTTCAGCTGCCATCTCGGATGGATCGCGGCCAGCGCCGTGCTCGTGCGAGACCGCGCAATCACGGCCGTCGTCACGTTCCGGCTGGCTACGGCCCGGGACGGCGACCGGCTGGCGCAGGAGCCATATCACGTGGCCGGCGGGTTCGACGGGCTGGCCCGGGTGCCCCCGCCGTCCGACCCCGCCGGAGCGATTCGCAAAGGACTCGCCCGACAGGCCACGCAGACCCGCAAGAGCCTCGCCGCCTGCCTCGCCTGCCTCGAAGGCTGGCCCCCAGCCGCGGTGGCAGCCGTGTTGACGGCGCGCGGACGACAGGCGGCCGCGCTCTCGCGCGTGCTCGCCTCGCACGCGCAGATTCACATCGCCGAGGGTAATGCGGTGCGCAACAGCATCGCGGACGCGTGCCGCGCAGAGGGGCTCGAGGTGATCGAGCTGGATCGGCGCGGCCTGTCCGGGATGCTCTCGACGCGGTTCGGACAGGACGAGCCTGCCGCCCTGCACGGCCTGGCCGCCATGCAACCCACCAACCGCGGTGCCTGGCGGAAGGAGGAGAAGATCTGCGCCCTCGCCGCCTGGTACGCGAGCGTCACATAGCGTGCCGCTGCCATAGACGCATCGCGTCGCTCGTGGTGTCCACGGGAACCCCCTGCCGGACGAAGTAGGAACCGATGTTCTCCATGTCCCGATAGAAGATCGACCAGGCATCCACCGCGTCGTCCAGACCCACGGCCTGGGGCAGATCGATCACACGCGGTCGCTCGCGGTGATAGAGGATGTTGTAGGCCGACAGATCGCCGTGCACCAGACCACATTCGAGCAGCAGCGCCACATCGCGAAGCACGGACCCATAGGCCCGCTCGGCCTCTGCCCGGGTAAGGCGCGTATGAGCCAGCATGGGCGCCGGGCCTTCGGCATCGCCGACGAACTCCATGAGCACGGCGTCCGGCGCGTGATCATAGGGTTCCGGCACCGAGGCACCCGCATCGAATAGCGCTCTCAACGCCTCCCACTCCCGGTCGACCCAGAGCCGCTGCGAGACCTTGCGCCCGACGCGCGTTCGCTTGCGGATGGCCTTCGCCATGCGCCGGTCCCGGACGCGCCCTGGATCGGTGTAGCTGGAGTTGCTTGCAAACGCCCGAAAGCGCCGGTCGCGATATACCTTGGCGGCGAGGAACCCCCCGCCCGCGCCGGATACCGCCCGGCAGAGATACACGGTCGCCTCCTTACCGTCGTTGATCCGCTGCTCCACTGCCGCCACGTGGCGCCCGAAAGCCTCCAGCACCATCTTCTGCTCCAGCTCGGCAAGCATGCCGCGGGTGAAGCCACCGCCCATCAGATCGATGGTCCTTTCA